>NZ_JADQ01000003.1:0-180028 GCF_000518465.1 Paenibacillus sp. J14
AACGCATGCGCTTATATGCTGAGCGATCGTGGGAAGAGTTTCAACAAGCTGTGTTACGACCGCCGTCTAAGCCATCCAAAGGCCGGCGTAAGAAAGGGCGGCCAGGAAGGCCGAGAAAACATCCATTGAAGCTCAAGAGCGTCAAGATGGTACTAGAGTAACCGAATGATTCATCTACTAATTTTTGGTAACATGACTACACTTCACGTCCTGTTACCCTTTTAGCACATTGGCGGAAAATAGAAATGGTAAATTTTAATCCAATAAGTTGATACAACCAAGATTAACAATTAATTGAATACCATGTCACTTTAGATGCAAGGCTAGTGCAAAAACCCAGGTTCGTGCCGTATTTATGGATGAAATTTCGAGTATAGGCGGTAATTTGGTCATTTCCTTTCGGAAGTCTATATGAAATTACATATAGATATGTCCAGATGTCGTAAGAGCGGTAAACAAGGAAGGAGGGAATAGCTATGGCAAAAATCGCAATATTGGACGAGCATATCGCCAACCAGATTGCCGCGGGGGAAGTGGTCGAGCGCCCGGCATCGGTAGTTAAGGAGTTGGTGGAGAACGCGATTGACGCAGGGGCTACGAAGATCGAGGTCGCTGTCGAAGAGGGCGGGCTGCAGCTGATCCGCGTAACCGACAACGGCTCCGGGATTGAACCGGAGGATTGTGAAACAGCGTTTTATCGCCATGCGACAAGTAAAATCACTTCCGGACGCGACCTGTTCCAGATTCGCAGTCTCGGGTTCCGCGGTGAAGCCTTGCCCAGTATCGCGGCGGTCGCCAAGGTTCGGCTTGTCTCTTCGAGCGACGATTCCGGGCTTGGGCGGGTGATCGAAATCGAGGGCGGCTCGTTAAAGCTTAACGAGGACATCGCTGCCCCGCAAGGAACGGATATTGTGGTGAAGGAATTATTTTACAACACACCGGCAAGGCTGAAGTATATGAAGACGATCCAGACCGAACTGGGTCATATCTCTGATACGATGTATCGTCAGGCTTTGGCTCATCCTGAGATTGCTTTTACGTTGCGGCATAATGGCAATACGTTGTTGCAAAGCCCGGGAGGCGGCGATCTGCTGCAGGTCATTGCAGCCATCTATGGCGTGAATGCCTCCAAAGGTATGGTGCCGATTGAAGCAGAGGATCTGGATTACCGGGTGACCGGGTATATTGGGCGACCGGATTTGGCGCGGTCCAGCCGCTCGGGCATGTCCACGATTGTGAACGGTCGGTATATCCGGAATCAAGGGTTGCATCAGGCAATTATGCGTGCATATCATACGCTGTTGCCGATTAATCGTTATCCACTGGTGGTGCTCATGCTGGAGATGCACCCGTCCTTGGTGGATGTGAACGTACATCCGTCCAAGCTGGAGGTGCGTTTCAGCAAGGAGCCGGAGCTGAACAGCTTCGTGGAGAACAGCGTGCGTGCGGTGCTGTCCGGGCAGGTGTTGATCCCGCAAGTCGTACGTCAGACGATCGGGAAAGGCCCGAACCGCTCTGTGATCCAGGAGCAGTTCCACTTCCCCGCGCCGCCTCTAGGCGCGGAGGAGGGCGCCTCCGCCGCCGGCCAAGCGGCTGCGGCGGCGGAAAGCCCGCTCCGTCCGCCGGTGTCCGGCGGCGGCGCGGAGCGGTCCGCGGGCGCGCGGTCCGCGGGCGCGGACCGCGGCTGGGCCGGGGCGCCTGCAAGCGGCGCCCCGATGAACGGCGCACCCAGCGCAGCTGGTGCGCCTGTTGACGGCGGCGCGCTGCCGCGCAGCGCCGCCTATCCCCCCGCAGCGGCCGATGGCCTAACGCTGCGGGAGCGGGGCGCCGGCGCCGGCACGTACGGCGCCGCGCCAAGCTCGGCCAAGCCGCAAGGCAGGCTTGGCCAACCTAACGCCGCCACCTATGGGGGTGGCGAGCGGCTGCAAGAGATGCCGGAAGCGTTGTACGGCTCGCCTGCGGCGGCGCCGGAGCTTCCGGCGTTTCCTGAGCTGTCCTTGATCGGACAGCATCATGGGACCTACCTGATCGCCCAGAACGATCAGGGACTTTACATCATTGACCAGCATGCCGCCCATGAACGCGTAAATTACGAGTACTATTACGAGAAGTTTGGGCGGCCGGCCGATGCTTCACAAGAGCTGCTTATTCCGATTACGTTGGAATTTACCCCATCGGACAGCGCGAAGCTGCAGGAGCGGCTGCACTGGTTCGAACAGGTGGGGGTTGTACTTGAGCATTTCGGAGGCGGTACCTTCCGCGTGGTGGCGCATCCGTACTGGTTCCCGCAAGGAGAAGAAGCAAGCATTATTGAAGAAATGGCCGAATGGGTGCTGAACGAACGGGCCATTGACCTGGCCAAGCTGCGTGAAGCTTCATCTACGATGGTCTCGTGTAAAGCTTCGATCAAGGCGAACCAGAAGCTGACGCCGGAAGAGGCAAACACGCTGCTTCGCCGACTGGCTGCCTGCAAACAGCCATATACCTGCCCGCACGGGCGGCCGATCATCGTTTCCTTCTCTACGTACGATTTGGAGAAGCTGTTCAAGCGGGTCATGTAACGAACGCAAACGGAGGAATTCATCATGTTAATTACCACAGGAGACCATGAATCACCCGCTGCCGTACGCCGCGCACAAGAACTGGCCCAGCTGGCCCGCGTTCCGTATATCCCGCGCAGCGGGACCTCACTGGCTCGGTTGGCCGAACGCCATGGCGACAGCGATATTCTGGTGGTCCTGGAGCAAGGCGCCCGTCTGCATCGAACTGGCCGAGAGACGATGACGTTTCACCCCAGCATGGCGTTTGTACGGGCCAAACGGCTGTTTAAAGGAGAAAACGATGCGATGCTGGATGCGGCCGGTGTGGTACCGGGCGATGTCATCATCGATGGTACGGCAGGACTTGGGGCAGATGCGATGATCTTTTCGATTGCCGCAGGGGCTGACGGTAAAGTGCTGGCCTTGGAGGATTCCTTGCCGCTTTGGGCCTTGCTGTACGAGGGGCTGAAGCACTACGTCTCCGGTCTGCCGGCTTTTGACGAAGCGTTGCGGCGGATCGAACCGATACATACGAACCACTTGGACGCGCTTCGGGCGATGCCCGACAAGAGCGCAGATATCGTCTACTTCGACCCGATGTTTCGCGATCCGATCACGGAATCGTCGTCCATTTCACCGCTGCGAGCGTTTGCGAATCCAAATCAACTTGATCCGGAGGCGGTGAAGGAGGCTTGCCGGGTTGCTCGAAAAGCGGTAGTGCTGAAAGAGAAGCGCGGGAGCAGCGAATTTGATCGACTGGGGTTTCAGGCGATCAACCGCTCCCACACCAAAATTGCCTATGGAGTGATTTCGCTTGACCCGAAACGATAAACCGAAACTGCTTGTGCTGCTCGGCCCAACGGCGGTCGGCAAAACGAAGCTTAGCATCGAGCTGGCGCGGGACCTGTCTTGCGAAATTATTTCCGGCGATTCCATGCAGGTCTACCGGGGAATGGACATCGGCACCGCTAAAATCACCAAGGAAGAAATGGGCGGCATTCCGCATCATCTCATCGATGTGCTGGATCCCGACGAACCGTTCTCCGTCGCATTATTTCAGGAGTGGTGCCGCAAGCTGATCCCAGAGATTACCGAACGCGGGCATTTGCCCTTTATCGTTGGCGGGACGGGGCTCTACATTGAATCGGTCTGTTATGAGTTTCAATTTACGGAAGCGGGGGCAGATGAAGAATTTCGTGCTCAGCAGCAAGCGTTCGCTGAAACTCACGGGGTCGAAGCGTTGCACGCCAAATTGGCGGAGGTCGATCCCAAATCTGCAGAACGTCTGCATCCGAATGATGTGCGTCGGGTGATCCGGGCGTTGGAGATTTTTCATATCACGGGGGAGACCTTATCGTCCCAGCTGGAGAAACAGCAGAAGCAATCCCCTTACGAGCTTTGCCTCATCGGTTTGACAATGGACCGCCAAATGCTTTATAACCGTATTGAACGGCGAATTGACGAGATGCTGCGGCTTGGCCTTGTGGATGAAGTTCGCGGACTCCTGCAGAAAGGATACAGCCGCGATTCCGTTTCGATGCAAGGTCTGGGGTATAAAGAAATCGTTGAACATCTGGTGGACGGCGTTCCGTTGGATGCTGCGGTCGAGAAGTTGAAACGGGATACGCGCCGCTTTGCCAAGAGACAGCTTTCCTGGTTCCGCCATATGAAGGATATCCAATGGATTGACGTCGGCGACGGCGAAAATTTTTCCGAGATTTTGGCGTCAGCGCATGCTATAATAGCAGGAAAGTTTCCCGCTGATCTTGAATATAATTCTAAACACTAATTGATTCCTATTGGGGGTACGGCTATGAATAAGACCATTAACATCCAGGATACATTTTTGAACCAATTACGGAAAGAGAGCATCCCGGTCACCGTATTTTTGACGAACGGCTTCCAGATCAGAGGGACGATTAAAGCATTTGACAACTTCACGATCGTCATTGACAGCGATGGCCGCCAGCAAATGGTGTACAAGCACGCGATCTCGACGTTCCAGCCGCAGCGGAATGTATCGCTCATGCAGGAATCGCAAAACGAGGATTAACTCAGGCTGAAACTTTTTGAACCTCAATACGTTAAGAGTATAGGATGAAGATGGAGCAACCTGAACCAAGGTTGTTCTTTTCTTTCCAGGCACTTTTAAGCCAGAAGCTTAGGGTCTGCCGAAATTGTTGTTCGGTCAGGTGATGTTCAAAAATCACTCGGATATCATCGATTCCGTCATCGAACGAACGCTTGAGCGGTGATATGATAGGTTCAAAGTGGAAGGGGCTGCACCTTACGCCACTGAACACTGCTCGTGGTTGGGAATTTCCATTCACGCACAGGATAGAGAGAACAAACCGCAAAGGCCGATCTTTGAACATCGACTTAAGTGAAATGGCAGGAAGGGAGTCAGAACAAACCATGTCTAGCCAAAGGCCATCAAGACTGCAACGAAGCGGTAAGCCGGACAAAAAGAACAAAGCGCCGAAAGCTCATAAAAAGAAAAGGCTGACGGCCAAACGCGTGTTGTGGACTTCATTTTTTACGATTGCTTTTGCGGTCTTCTGCGCAATTGCAGGCTATATGTACATTACGGTCAGCGGTGAGAAGATCCTGATGGAAAATGGGGACAAGCTGACGGTTTATGAAACAACGAAGGTGTATGACCGCAAAGGGGTACTGATGGGCGAATTGTCCATCGATAAGAGTGAACCCGTGGAATCGGACGAGATTCCGAAGCTGTTGAAGCAAGCGTTCGTGGCAACGGAAGACCGCCGTTTCTTCGATCATAAGGGTGTGGATTTATGGTCGATCGGCCGTGCGGCTGTGAAAGATATCATCGCCCGCTCGTTGGTTGAAGGCGGCAGTACGATCACCCAGCAGTTAGCCAAGAACATTTTCCTAAGCTCGGACAAAACCTTCTTCCGGAAGGCAACGGAAATGTCGATTGCCTTGGCCTTGGAACGCCGCAGAACGAAGGATGAAATCCTAACCTTATATTTGAACCGAATCAACTTCGGGGGGACGGTCTATGGAATCAAGGCCGCCTCGATCCGGTATTTCGGCAAAAGCGATTTGAATGAACTTGACTTGTGGGAAATGGCTACACTAGCGGCGATGCCAAAGGGGCCGTCTCGATACAATCCGCTAAAAAACCCTGAGCTTTCTAAAGAACGCCGTGCCGTGGTACTCGAGCTGATGTATCAGGAAGGTTATATTACAGCGGAGCAACGGGATGAAGCGAAGGCGGTGGATTACAACTACGAGCCGCCGGCTACCAATCAAAGCTATCTCGCATTTAAAGACTATGTCGTGGAAGAAGCCGAGGAGAAATTTGGGCTAACCGAGGACGAGTTGAACCGCGGCGGATATAAGATCTACACGACGATGGATGCACAAGCGCAGAAAGCGTTGGAGAAAGCTTTCGCGAACGACGATTTTTTTGAGAAGAGCAAAGATGACCAGCCAGTTCAGGCATCGATGGTTATCATGAACCATCAAAATGGGAGTCTCGTCGCCTTGCTGGGCGGCCGGGATTATCAGCGCAAAGGGTTCAGCCGACTGGACAGTCGCCGTCAACCGGGCTCGGCGTTCAAGCCGATCGTATCGTACGCACCGGCTCTGGAATCCGGCAAATTTACGCCAAACTCGCAGATCAGCAATGAGAAGCAGTGTTTTGGCGATTATTGCCCAACGAACCTGCATGGGTATTCGAAGACGATTAATATGACGGACGCGTTGACGAAGTCCGAGAATATCCCAGCCGTCTGGTTGCTGAATGAAATTGGCGTAAGCACCGGGGTCAAATATGCCGAGGCGATGGGCATAAAAATGGACAAAAATGACCGCAACTTGGCCATCGCATTGGGCGGTTTAACCTACGGCACAAACACGTTGGAAATGGCCGGCGCTTACAGCGTTTTCGCTAATGGCGGCTTGTATAATCCGCCTTATTCGATCAAATCAATCGTTGACCATAATGGCGTGGAGAAATATAAATACAATGCGCCTAAGCCAAAACGGGTCATCAGTGAGCAAACGGCTTATTACATGACGACCATGATGCAAAACGTCGTGAATGACGGTACCGGGAAACGCGCGAAGTTAGACCGTCCGGTGGCCGGTAAGACTGGGACTACGCAGCACGGGATTCCTGGGCTGAAGAGCAGCAAAAACCGCGATGTCTGGTTTGTGGGCTATACCCCAGAATGGACCGGAGCAGTATGGATGGGATACGATAAGCCGGACAAAAATCATTTGCTGAACGGAAGCAGCGGCCAGACCGCAGCCTTGTTCGCCGCCGTTATGAAGGAGGCATTGAAGGGCGAGCCGGTGAAGCAGTTCCCGGTTCCGCAGAACTTGCAGCCGGATAAGCCTGATGAGCCGGAAATCGCCGCTCCAACTGGTTTAAATGCCGTCTATAATCCGGATACCGGTGCGGTATCCCTCAGCTGGACTGGCGTTGAAACTCCGGACACGGTATATCATATTTACCGCCGGGAGGCATCTGAAACGACCTTCACTCATATTTTGGATTCCGTGGCGACGGACGTTGAAGATATCAGCGTCACACCGGGTACTGGGTATGTGTATTACGTCACGGCGTATGATCCGGTGAATGCGGTAGAGAGCGAACCTTCGAACACTGCGCAAGTGCTGATCGACGGCGTGGAACCGCCAACCGACGACGAAACGCCTGTGGGTCCGGATCCGAATAATCCACTAGATCCCAATCTGCCTGATGGCGGAGGTGGAGATCAAGGGTTCCCGCCAAGCAACGGTCCAGGGAATGGTCCAGGGAATGGAAGTGGCCATCACAATGGCGGAAATGGCAATGGGAACGGAAATGGTGGTCCGAATGGGAACAACGGTAACGGCCAAGGCAACGGGGGAGACAACACCGGAAACCCAATGGATGATTTGCCTATGGATGATGATGACGGAGGTGTGATCGTTCCACCGGCCGATGGCGGGGACGGAACCGGCAACACGGATATTCCAGCAGGAACTACGGATGGAACCGTAGGGGCTGGTGGATAACGGCTAGTCATCCCATGTTTATGTTCAAGCCAAACAACCCTCAGCTCTCGCATAGGCGTGACTGGGGGTTGTTTTTTCTGTTAAATCAAGAAACACTTCTGCAAAACACGATTAATCTACCTTGGATATACGTTGACAGGCGTTCTTTTCATGGGAAAATGGCTTTTGTGACTCTCTTTCAAATATGGTAAGCTGTTATTACATTGTGTTGAAAGGGATCTTATTTATGAAGCGAAAATTCGGAGACCGTGCGAATTGGCGCCGTGTGACTCATCGTCAATTCAAATCCAAGTATGTGGAGAGCGATGAGTTTACGGGATATGTCACGCTGTACAGTATTTTCGCCTTGCGTGATCCGTTATGGAAAACCTACGGGGGACATACTTTTCGGATCGCTGACAAGGGCTATACTTGGCTGCAGTACTATCCCAAAGGTGCCCATTTCGTTGTGACGGCGATGTTTGATGATCAAGGTGAGATCGTGGAGTGGTACATCGATGTTTGTAAGACCCAAGGCGTGACCGATCAGGGAGTGCCCTGGTTTGATGATTTGTACCTGGATATCGTCGTACTCAAAAATCGTGAAGTGTTTCTTTTGGATGAAGACGAGCTGGATGAAGCTTTAACGAAAGGACTTATATCGGTAAAAGACTATGATCTGGCAACGGAAACGGCTCAGCGATTACTTCATGACATTAAGGAGCGGCGTTTTCCCTATTTCCGCCTGTCTCTAGATCATTATCAGAGCGGATTTATGACTTCGGAACCGAATCAATCGGGGGGATAAACCATGCGTAATGCCAAACCTAACGAAATGATGCGGATGTCGCTGCGGCCCAACCAGCGCAAAGGGCGTGTGAGGAAACGGATCTTCCGCTGGGGGCTGGTCGTGATTTCGCTGGGGATCGGATGGATGTTGTACGTACTAGCTCAGATCGGCAGCATCGAGCGGAATCCGGCGGCGAATTCTGATTTATCCGAACCGGCAGAGGTGGGCATTGTCTTGGGAGCCGCGCTTTGGGGGGACGAGCCGAGTCCAGGTCTCCGGGAGCGGCTGGATCAAAGCCTGAGGGATTACAAGGCGGGCAAATTTCAATGGTTTCTGCTGACCGGTGGGTTGGATACGGCAACCTCCAACTATACCGAAGCAGAAGGGATGGCAAATTACTTGGAGCAGCAGGGAGTTCCGCGGGAGAAGATGCTGCTTGAGAACAAGGCGACCAGTACCTATGAGAATCTGAAATTTAGCCAGGAGATCCTAGAAGAACGGGGGTTTACATCCGTTCTGATCGTGACCCACACGTTTCATGGAAACCGTGCTTATGAAATCGCGCAAGCGCTAAATTACGAGCAACCTCGCCTGTCGCTGATTTCTTCTAAGGTGCTGAAGCCGCTTCCCAACACGTTCCGGGAGATCTTGGCGTATACGAAATGGAAGCTCGATCAAATAGGATTAGCCATCGGTCTGATCTCATGACAAAACTTCTAATAACGGACAGGGAGAGAGAATACATTTAGATGTGTGTTCCGTAGATTGGGATTTATTCTTCCTCTCAGCCCTACCCTTATAAAGAGGTGATTACCTATGTCCGGGCGTGTCATGGCCAGAAACGGCTCTTCCGATGAGAGACCGTCGCGTCAGATCAACGTGATTCTCCGCAATACCGAGCCACCTGTCGTCTCGCAGGCCATTGCCGATAGCGAACCTCAGGTGTCAGCCAAAGGTTTGCCGCAGCAAGGGATATTTGCCGAAATCCAGAAGGAACTGGATCACCTGGTCGGTTTAGATCATATTAAAGAGCTCATGTACGAGATCTATGCGCTTCTGCAAATCGCCTCGATGCGTTCGGAAGCGGGATTGTTGTCGAGTTCCCAAGTATACCATATGGTGTTTAAAGGGAATCCGGGTACCGGAAAAACGACAGTAGCACGTATTGTCGCGAAAATGTTTCAACGGATGGGCGTGCTGAGTAAAGGGCATCTGATTGAAGTTGAGCGTGCCGATCTGGTCGGCGAATATATCGGCCATACGGCTCAGAAAACGCGCGACTTAGTCAAAAAAGCACTGGGCGGCATTTTGTTCATCGATGAGGCGTACAGTTTGGCGCGCGGTGGAGAGAAGGACTTCGGCAAAGAAGCCATCGATACGTTGGTCAAAGCGATGGAGGATCATAAAAACCAATTTATCTTAATTCTTGCCGGATATTCCGATGAAATGGACTTTTTCCTGTCCACCAATCCGGGACTGCCGTCTCGATTCCCGATTCAGATGGATTTTCCGGATTATACAATCGACCAGCTGATTCAAATTGCCGAGGGGATGGCGAAAGAGCGGGATTATATCTTGATGCCGCAGGCGATACTCAAATTAAAGCAACATTTATTGCGTGAAAAATGTGAAAGTGATCAGGTGTTCAGCAATGCTCGTTATGTTCGCAACATCATTGAACGGTCTGTCCGGCAGCAGGCGGTGCGGTTGCTGAATCAATATGGCGGTGGTTCACCAGGTAAGCTGGAGCTGATGACTATTCGAACCGAAGACTTGAAGCTGGATGTGAAGAAAACTTAATGGAAGTATCGCTTGGGATCCCTTTGAAGGAGCAGTGATCATGTCGAAGATGCAATTGCATGAAACGACGACCCACCAACCAGATGTAGCTATCTTAGTTAGCTTGGTTACATCGGAGACGAAGCAAAATGGAATAAATTCGGACTACTCCCTGGCCGAACTGGTACAGCTGGCCGAAACAGCCGGGGTTGAGGTCGCAGGAACGGTCGTCCAACATCGGGAGAAGCCCGATCCCCGCTGGTTGATTGGGAAAGGGAAAGTGTTGGAGCTTCGTGACCTTATCACGCAGCATGGGGCGAATACGGCGATATTTGACCAAGAGCTGTCCGGAGTGCAGGTGCGCAATCTGGAAGGGATGCTGGACGTGAAGATTATCGACCGTACTCAGCTGATTTTGGATATTTTTGCGCAACGGGCAAAAACGCGGGAGGGGATCATTCAGGTCGAGTTAGCGCAGCTCACCTACCTGCTCCCGCGTTTGTCTGGGCATGGCAAGAATCTGTCCCGTCTCGGCGGCGGGATTGGTACGCGGGGCCCCGGGGAAAGCCAGCTGGAAACGGATCGCCGCCATATCCGCCGGCGGATCGGTGAATTAAAACGTCAGCTGGAGGAAGTCACAAGACATCGGCAACTGCATCGAGCGCGCCGGAAGGAGAGCGGTGTAGTGCAAATTGCCCTGGTAGGTTACACCAACGCGGGAAAGTCTACACTGCTTAAGGCGTTAACCTCAGCGGATGTCTTCGTGGAAAACCGGCTGTTCGCAACGCTGGATCCGACCACCCGGTTGTTCCCGTTGCCGGGTCGCAAAGAAGTGGTGCTGACCGATACGGTCGGATTTATTCAAAATCTGCCGCACGACCTAGTTGCTGCCTTTCGTGCCACTCTGGAAGAGGTGAACGAAGCGGACCTGATTCTCCACGTCGTGGATGCCTCATCCCCGATGCGTGAGGAGCAAATCGAGGTCGTGGATCGGATTTTAAATGATTTGGGAGCTGGGGGAAAGCCGCAAATCATGTTGTTTAATAAGAAAGATCTTTGTCCACCGGAGCAGCTGGAGATGCTGCCGGCGGGCGAGGGTTATTTAAAGATATCCGCGTTTGATGAACGCGACTTGGCTGCGGTTCGCGAAGCCGTACAGCGCAAGCTGTCCGGCGGCACCAAGTCGTATCGGATTCCTGCAGAACGCGGGGATCTCGCTTCTGTGTTATACCGAATTGGCGAAGTAGTGGACAAGCAGATCGACGACGAAGACCTCATTTACGAAATTGATGTGAATCAAGCCGATTTCGAGAAGTACGGTTATCGTTTAGCTCCTTTTCTCATTCCACAGCAAGAAGCCCCTGAGGATAACACGACAAACGATGGAATAGATTAAGGGAGAGATTACGTAACAATGGCAGTATTTTCGGAAGAAATCGTACATTGGCTGGAAGCCGCTGAACGTCAGGTGGAAAGCCGGTTCCGGGAGGTCGACCGGATCGTCGATCACAACCAATGGAAGGTTATCGAAGCTTTTCAACGTCATCAAGTCAGCGATTTTCACTTTGCCGGTTCCACCGGTTATGCTTATAATGATCGGGGTCGTGAAGTTTTGGACCTGGTTTATGCGGACGTTTTTGGAGCGGAGGCCGCACTGGTAAGGCCGCATTTCGCTTCCGGCACGCATACAATCGCTACAGCGTTGTTCGGGGTCTTGCGTCCCGGGGACGAACTGCTCTATATTACGGGGCGTCCATATGATACACTACATAAAGTGATTGGAACGCCGGGTGACGGCAGCGGCTCGTTGCAGGACTATGGTATCCGGTATCACGAAGCTGCATTGCTGGCTGACGGCACAGTCGACTGGGACACCGTGAAGACCAAAATTTCCAATAAGACCAAAGTCATTGGGATTCAGCGCTCGCGCGGCTACGATTGGAGGGATTCCTTTTCCGTTGAGCAGATCGGTGAGATGGTTGCCCAAGTGAAAGCAATCAAGCCGGATCTGATCGTCTTTGTAGACAACTGTTATGGTGAATTTACCGAGGAACAGGAACCAACACAGGTTGGTGTCGATTTGATGGCTGGTTCGCTGATTAAAAATCCGGGAGGCGGCTTGGCAGAAACCGGTGGATACATTTGCGGAAGGCAGGATCTGGTCACTCTCGCATCTTACCGGTTAACTGCACCGGGCATTGGCAGCGAGGTGGGAGCGATGCTGGGAACGACGCGAGGCATTTATCAAGGTTTGTTTCTGGCTCCAACGATCGTCGGACAAGCCGTTAAAGGCTCTATCCTGGCTGCAGCATTGTTTGAGCGGGCAGGATTCCGAAGCCGGCCGGCTTGGCAGGATCGGCGTACCGATCTCATCCAGGCGATTGCCTTTGACGCCCCAGAGCAATTAATAGCATTTGTTCAGGGGATTCAACGGGCAGCTGCTGTGGACGGCCACGTAGTGCCCGAACCTTGGGATATGCCGGGCTATGACCACCCGGTGATCATGGCGGCCGGGACATTTATCCAGGGAGGGAGCCTGGAATTGTCTGCCGATGCTCCGATCCGTGCGCCATATATCGCGTATATGCAAGGTGGTTTAACGTATTCCCATGTTAAATTTGGCCTGCTCACCGCACTTCAGACGATGAAAGACCGCAACTTGTTGTAAGTTATCCTAACATATCTATTGACATGTTAGGATAACTAACATATGATAAGGTCATGATAATCTAACTGGAAGGTTGATAGCGATGAGTGAGGAAATTCGCAGAAATATGGCCTTGTTTCCTATTGGTATCGTCATGAAACTTACGGATTTAACGGCAAGACAAATAAGATATTACGAGCAACATGAATTAATCGTACCCGCACGTACCTCGGGAAATCAGCGGATGTTTTCTCTGAATGACGTCGAGCGGTTACTGGAAATCAAGAGTCTCATCGACAAGGGTGTCAATATCGCGGGAATCAAGCAGGTTATGAATCCGATGTCTCGGGAGTCCCAGGATGCGACAGTCATCACGAAGGACACGGAAGAGAAGCGAAAGGAAATGACAGATTCCCAGATCTACCGGATGTTGAAGCAGCAACTGGTGTCAGGGAGCAAACCGGGACAAGTTTCTTTGCTCCAAGGTGAGTTGTCTCGGTTTTTCAAAAAATAATCTAAACGTTGGGAGAGGTTAGGGTGAGTAACAAGCAATACACCAAAGAAGATATTTTGCGGATTGCTAAGGAAGAAAATGTACGCTTTATCCGTTTGCAATTCACGGATTTGCTGGGAACGATCAAGAATGTAGAAATCCCAGTCAGCCAGTTGGAGAAAGCATTGGATAACAAAATGATGTTTGACGGTTCTTCCATTGAAGGGTATGTCCGCATCGAGGAATCCGATATGTATCTCTACCCGGATCTGGACACTTGGGTGATCTTCCCTTGGGTGACCGAGGATCGCGTTGCACGTTTGATTTGTGATGTATACATGCCTGACGGCACTCCGTTTGCCGGCGATCCACGCGCGATTCTGAAACGTGCGCTCAAGGAAGCTGAGGAAATGGGGTACACTTCAATGAACGTTGGTCCAGAACCGGAATTCTTCCTGTTCAAAACCGATGATAAAGGCAACCCTACAACCGAATTGAACGACCAAGGCGGATACTTCGACTTGGCTCCTACGGATTTGGGCGAGAACTGCCGCCGCGAAATCGTATTGACCCTGGAGGAAATGGGCTTTGAAATCGAAGCTTCTCACCACGAAGTGGCACCAGGTCAGCATGAAATCGACTTTAAATATGCTGATGCAATCAAAGCAGCTGACCAAATCCAAACGTTCAAGCTGGTCGTTAAGACGATTGCTCGTCAACATGGGCTCCATGCAACGTTTATGCCGAAGCCGCTGTTTGGCGTAAATGGCTCCGGGATGCACTGTCACCAATCGCTGTTCAAAGGCAATGTCAATGCTTTCTATGACGAAAGTGATGAATTGGGCTTGAGCAAAGAAGCGCGTCATTATATGGCCGGTATTCTGAAGCATGCCCGCGCATTTGCAGCGATCACGAATCCAACCGTAAACTCCTACAAACGTCTCGTACCTGGGTATGAAGCTCCTTGCTATGTGGCTTGGTCTTCGAGCAACCGCAGCCCAATGATTCGGATTCCGGCTTCCCGTGGTCTCAGCACACGGATCGAAGTGCGTAACCCGGACCCAGCTGCTAACCCATACTTGGCTCTGGCTGTGATGTTGAAAGCCGGACTGGATGGAATTAAGAAAGAGCTTCCGTTGGTTGATCCGGTTGATCGCAACATCTATGTGATGTCCGAAGAAGAGCGGGTAGAGGAAGGCATCCCAAGTCTTCCATCCGACTTGAAGGAAGCGCTCGGCGAATTGCTCCGCAGCGAAATCATCAGCGAAGCGCTGGGAGATCACGCATTAACTCACTTCTACGAATTGAAAGAGATCGAATGGGATATTTTCCGGACCCAAGTTCACCAATGGGAACGCGATCAATATATGACGCTGTATTAATCAGGGTTCACAGCCAAGCCAGCTCCCGGCATTTCAAGCAGGGGCTGGCTTTTTTTATGGTGAAGACGAATGAATTACAGCTTTTGGATTTCGAAACAATGCCATGATTTCACTCGAATTGGGACAACTTATAGGTATAAGGAGGTTCATGCAGATGACAGTAACCGAACTAAAAAGATACCAACGTCGTCGCTATCGGTTAAAGCAGTGGTGGATCACAGAGCGTTCGGGGCTAGGGTGGGGTACGCGCGGGCGCCGGGAGAAGAACGGCTATAATTCCATGAGCTTCTTAGACCTCGAATGGGAGTAAGAGGGGAAGTCATCAAGTTCCCCATAAAGTAAACAGGACGAAGCGGAAGTCACTGCATCGCTTCGTCCTGTTCGGTTTCCTTATCTTATGTGGCCTACGAAAGGGAAGATTTCAAATTAGTGCAGGTCGCGGAACAAGCCGATGACCTTGCCCAAAATGGTTACATGCTTCAAACGAAGCGGTTCCATCGTTGAATTCTCCGGCTGTAGGCGAATATGGTCACTTTCTTTATAGAACGTCTTAACCGTTGCTTCGTCATCCTCCGTCATGGCCACAACGATATCTCCGTTGTTCGCCGTCTGCTGCTGGCGGACGATCACATAATCCCCGTTATGTATTCCAGCTTCGATCATGCTGTCGCCAACCACGGAAAGCATAAAGACATCCCCTTCCGCTGCGTAGTGCTCTGGCAACGGAAAATAATCTTCAATATTCTCTGTCGCTGTGATCGGCACGCCCGCGGTAACCTTCCCAACAATCGGAACGCGGGTCACGCTGTGTGCAAATAAATTGTAATTCTCCGATTCCTCTTGACCCAATAATTCAATGGCGCGCGGTTTCGTTGGGTCGCGGCGGATAAATCCTTTCTTCTCCAGACGGTCTAAATGGCCGTGAACAGTAGAACTGGAAGCCAATCCGACGGCTTCACCGATCTCCCGGACCGAAGGAGGATATCCCTTAGCGCGTACTTCGTTGCGAATAAACTCAAGAATAGCCTGTTGCCGGCTCGATACCTTTGACATTTACGGATCAACCCCATTTAGTAACGTTTGGAAAAATTATAACATAGAACTTCCGTTCGTACAAACATTAGTTCTAAATAGTTTAGGAGAAGAGAACTACTTTAAAAAAATAAGAACAACTGTTCGAAAAACCTATTGAATCAAACAAATGTTCGTGTTATATTGAATACATGTAAAACAGAACACTTGTTTGGAGTGATGGTGAAATGTTGAAATATAGTTCTTATCAAAGCATCTATGAACAACCTTCTTTTCGTCGTCCGGTGAAGAGAAGTCTACATATGAATGTCTTCCTTAAGAGTAGATTGTCCAAAATCGTCCTGCTTTTAATCATCCTCAGCATCACATGTACTGGAATGGTACAAGCCTTTGCTGCTTCCACAGACAACGCTGACGGAACGTATCGGCCGGAATATGTCGTGGTTATGCCAGGAGATACGTTGTGGGAAATTGCTGTAGCACATAAGCCACAAGGACTGGACACAAGGGTCTATGTTCAGAAGCTGATCCGGACTAACGGGTTGAGCAGCAGTGCGATTCAAGCTGGCGATACGTTGATGTTGCCCAGTAGATAATTCATACGTTAAAAAATAATTCACAGGTTTATCAATGTATTCGAACAGAGCTTGTCTTAAGGTATTACGGCAGGGGTTGCCGCGCCTTGACAAGCTCTTTTTCTCATGTCAAAGTAAGAATTAATGCCCTGTGAGACATCATGGGTAGCATAGTATATCAAAGAAGCAGGTGGATTTATGGATATTGATGCTTTGGTTAAGCGGATTAACGAGCTGGCTCGAAAAGCGAAACAAGAAGGGTTAACGCAAGACGAACTCTTGGAAAGAGCCCAGCTTCGGGAAACGTATCTGCAAAACGTTCGCAGAAATTTTCGGCAACAGCTCGAGTCGATCGAGATTGTAGATAAATAGGGAGGAACAGGTATGGGGTCGTTTGACCGAAAAGTAGAACGCAATCAACGAAGAATGTACAAGAAAGGCAAAGGTTCCAATGTCGGACAAGGGACGCGCAACCCTCGTACTTCACTTGGAGCAAATGGGGAAGGCGACGTATTTAAAGGGCGGAACTTCATTTTGCCTACCGCCTTGGTTCTGTTAGCGCTGCTGTATGCCGTGGTCGGGTTGATCGGGAATACCGAGGAAGTGAATTCGGTATTGTTCTGGGCAACGATCTTTTTGTATTTCGTGCTGGCTCTGGTGATTTTCCTGCGCAAGCCTTATTTGCGCGTGAATAAGAGCTCGTTGTACACTTCGAAGTTCAACCGCGATCGGATGTTGGATGCGGGTAACATCAGCAAGATCAAAGTGAGCCGGAACAAAATCGTCATTGAACCGAAGACGCGGGAACCGAAGTGGGTGTTCTACCGCACCCGTAACCGTTTTGACACGGAAGCAATGGCTGCACGCCTGCAGTTGTATGCTGATACCCATCATGTGAAGCTGGTGAAGGAATAAACCTTATACAATACACTTGCGATAGGAATGGAGAGGTTGGGACGAATGACAATCAAGGCGGTATGTTTTGACCTGGATGACACGCTGCTCTGGGATGAGCGAAGCGTAAAGGAAGCTTTTGCTGCAACGTGTGAACGCGCTGCGGCGAAAATTGATGGATTAAACCCCGATCAATTGGAAGAAGCTGTACGCCGGGAAGCTCGGGGGTTGTATGAATCCTATGAAACGTATCCTTTCACAACGATGATTGGAATCAATCCGTTTGAAGGGTTATGGGCGACATTCTCTGCTGGAGAACAACCGGAATTCCGCCAGTTGGAGCAGTTAGCTCCAACCTATCGTAAGGAATCCTGGCGGCGCGGTCTGCTTGCGCTTGGCGTTGATGACGAGGAACTGTCCGGTGAACTGGCAGAACAGTTTGGCCGCGAACGGCGTGCCCGTCCTCATGTATACGAGGAGACTTTTCAAGTGTTGAAGGAATTGCAAGGCAAGGTGAAGCTGCTGTTACTTACGAACGGATGTCCAGCCTTACAGCAGGAGAAGCTGGATGGTGTGCCTGAGCTGGCGCCTTTTTTCGATGAGATTGTGATCTCCGGAAACTTCGGTAAGGGCAAACCCGATCCATCCATTTTCCGCCACGCCTTAGAACGGTTAGGGATCGAACCGAATGAAGGAATCATGGTTGGTGATAAGCTGACGACGGATATCAAAGGTGCGCTAAGTGTTGGTATGACCGCCGTTTGGATTAATCGAGACGGCAAAACACTTACCGGTGAGATCGTACCGGATTATGAGATCAAGCATTTGTCCGAACTTCATGACCTCTTAGCGAAGTTGGCATAACTCAAGTTGGCTTGTAGTGAATCAGAAGTAAGGTATTCTTAGGCGGTGGAAGGGGGAAATCTGAATGCGAATCAAGGGAAAAACGGGGCTGCTTGTTGCCATCGTTCTTGCGCTCATTGTTGTCGCTGGATGCAGCCGTAGTGAATCATCGTCTGCTTCAGCGGAAGAAGCGGCACTGCAGCCGATTCAAGTTGAGCTGGACGTAACACCAGCTGCAGCTAAGGCCGGTGAACCGGTGACGTTTACAGCCAAAGTAACCCACAACGGCGAGAACGTGGATGATGCGAAGGAAGTTATGTTCGAATTTTGGAATACAGATGACGATAACGCAAAGCACAATCAAGTCCAAGTGAAGAGTGCCGGCAACGGAACCTATGTGCTGGAGCATACCTTTAAGGAACCTGGAACCTATGAAGTGATTTCCCATGTTACGGCTCGCGATCAGCACTCCATGCCTTCGAAGCAATTCACGGTGGAATAAGCTGACAACTGAATCGGTGCTTTTGTTAAAGGAGCTGCTGTTCTCCATTTGGAGAAGGCGGCTTTTCTATTAAATTGATCCTCCTGATAAGGCGAATTTCCGAACTTTAAAAGAAAAGATTTGTAGCGTTGTTCGGATTTTAATTCGGGGATGACCGATAGGATAACAAGATCTTGAATGAAGTGTTTCACTTGGAGATTTCACGGAACTCTCTTTTCTTCAACGCTTTATTCTGTTAAACTATAACTTAACGTTTTACGGGAGGGACATGACATGAGTAAACCAAGCCTGCTCGACAGAATGAAAGAACGAATATTGATCCTCGATGGCGCCATGGGCACCATGATTCAGCAGGAAAACCTGACTCCAGCCGACTTCGGCGGTGAAGAGCTGGACGGCTGTAACGAAATGCTCGTGCTCACCCGTCCGGATGTGATCCGTGGCATCCACGAGAAGTATCTCGCGGCAGGTGCTGATTTGATAGAAACGAATACGTTCGGTGCGACATCTGTCGTGCTGGCTGAATATGATATTCCGCATAAGGCACGTGAAATCAATTTGGCTGCGGCCAAGCTGGCGATTGAAGCAGCGGAAAAATACAGTACTCCGGATCATCCACGCTACGTGGTAGGCATCCTGGGACCCACAACCAAGACCTTATCCGTTACTGGCGGCGTGACGTTCGATGAGTTGACGGCCAGCTATGCGGAACAAGCTACGGCGTTAATCGAAGCTGGTGTTGATGCGCTGATGCTGGAAACTTCACAGGATACACTGAACGTAAAAGCCGGGAGTATCGGAATTAAACGGGCTTTTACCGAGACTGGAACCACGTTGCCTCTGATGATCTCCGGCACCATCGAGCCGATGGGGACAACGCTGGCGGGTCAAAATATCGAAGCCTTCTATATCTCGCTCGAACATCTGAATCCGATCTCCATTGGACTTAACTGCGCAACGGGACCAGAGTTCATGCGTGACCATATCCGCACTTTGTCTGGACTAGCGAAAGCAGCGGTAAGCTGTCACCCTAATGCCGGTTTACCGGACGAAAACGGCACTTACCATGAGTCCCCGGATTCGCTTGCCCAGAAGATGTCTGCTTTTGCCGAGCAAGGTTGGCTGAATATTGCCGGCGGGTGCTGCGGTACGACGCCTGCTCATATCGCTGCATTAGCGAACAAGCTGAAGGATTACCGGCCGCGTGAGCTGAACGGCAGCCATTTGCCGGCACTTTCCGGTATTGAGCCGGTTTATATCGAATCAGCAAACCGACCTTACTTGGTCGGAGAGCGAACAAACGTTTTGGGATCACGCAAGTTTAAACGGCTGATCGTGGAGGGCAAATACGAAGAAGCATCGGAAATCGCTCGGGCGCAAGTGAAGAACGGAGCACAGGTTGTCGACGTGTGCGTCCAGGATCCGGACCGGGATGAAGCGGAGGATATCAAGAAGTTCCTGGAATTGGTGGTCAAGAAAGTCAAAGTCCCGCTGATGATTGACACGACCGATCCGAAGGTGCTGGATATTGCTCTACAATATTGTCAGGGCAAATCGATTATTAACTCGATTAACTTAGAGGACGGCGAAGAGAAGTTCGAGCGCGTCACGCCGTTGATTCATAAATACGGTGCGGCTGTGGTCGTAGGTACGATTGATGAACGCGGGCAAGCGATCACGCGGGAGGATAAGCTTGAGGTTGCTAAGCGTTCCTATGATCTGCTCGTAAACAAATATGGTCTGCAACCGGAAGATATCATCTTCGATCCGCTCGTATTCCCTGTAGGGACAGGGGATGAGCAGTACATTGGTTCGGCCAAGGAGACGATCGAAGGGATCCGCCTGATCAAAGAGGCATTACCAAAAGTTCATACGGTGTTGGGCATCAGTAACGTCTCGTTTGGTTTGCCTGAAGCCGGCCGCGAGGTTTTGAACTCTGTTTTCCTGTATGAATGCACCAAAGCAGGACTGGATTATGCGATCGTGAATACGGAGAAGCTGGAGCGCTATGCAAAAATTCCGGAAGAGGAGCGTCGTCTGGCGGAAGAACTGATCTATAATACGAATGATGAAACGCTGGCCGCCTTCGTAGCAGCTTTCCGGAACAAGAAGGTAGAGAAGGCCGTAACTACCACTCAGCTCACGCTGGAGGAACGGTTGGCTTCCTATGTTGTAGAAGGAACCAAGGAAGGGTTAATTCCTGATCTTGATGAGGCGCTTAAAAAGTATACCGCCCTGGAAATTATTAATGGCCCGCTGATGGCAGGGATGGAAGAGGTGGGCCGGTTATTTAATAACAATGAATTGATCGTTGCCGAGGTATTGCAAAGTGCCGAAGTAATGAAGGCATCGGTAGCGTACCTGGAACCGTTTATGGAGAAGAATGAAACCAGCGTAAAAGGGAAAATTCTGTTGGCAACGGTGAAGGGCGATGTTCATGATATCGGCAAAAACCTGGTTGAGATCATTCTGTCCAATAACGGTTACCAAATTGTGAATTTGGGCATAAAAGTACCACCGGAACGCATTATCGAAGCGTATCGGGAGGAGAAAGCGGATGCGATCGGACTCTCCGGTCTGCTGGTGAAATCGGCTCAGCAAATGGTCACAACGGCACAGGATTTGCGGAATGCCGGCATCGACGTCCCGATCCTTGTAGGCGGAGCGGCGCTCACCCGCAAATTTACCAAAACGCGGATTCGGCCAGAGTACGACGGCTTGGTCTTGTATGCCAAAGACGCAATGGATGGTCTCGATTTGGCCAACAAGCTGATGGATCCGGTCGCTCGGGAGCAAATTCGCCTGGAAGTAGAAGCGGAGAAAGAAGCGGATAGCGCTGTAGCCGTTGCTGAGCCGCTGCCGGAGCTTACACGAGTGGAGCGTTCCAAGATTTCTACCGATGCGCCGGTATTTACTCCACCGGATCTGGAGCGTCACGTCCTGCGTGATTATCCGATTGGTCACATTACGCCTTATATCAACATGCAGATGCTGTTAGGTCATCACCTAGGACTCCGCGGTTCTGTGGAGCAGCAGCTGGCGGCAGGTGAGACAAAGGCAGTTCAACTGAAGGAGACGGTGGATCAAATCCTGCTCGAAGCGGTCACAGACGGCATCATCCGCACGCAGGCGATGTATCGGTTCTTCCCGGCACAATCATCCGGTAACGATATTCTGATCTATGATCCGGCTGAACCTGGCAAGGTGCTCAAGCGATTCAGCTTCCCTCGCCAGAAGGTCGAGCCTTACCTGTGTTTGGCGGATTTCCTGAAGTCCGTGGACAGCGGGCAAATGGATTACGTTGGTTTCCTGGTTGTAACGGCAGGGCAAGGCGTTCGAGAATTGTCCGAGAAATGGAAGAATGAAGGCGAGTATCTGCGCTCCCATGTGCTGCAGGCGGTAGCGCTGGAGCTGGCTGAAGCGCTGGCGGAGCGGGTTCACCATATTATGCGGGATACTTGGGGCTTCCCGGATCCGGCGAATATGACGATGAAACAGCGGCATGGAGCGCGTTATCAAGGGATTCGCGTCTCGTTTGGTTATCCGGCCTGCCCGGACCTCGAAGATCAGCAGCTGCTGTTTGACTTGATGCATCCGGAAGACATTGGTGTCACGTTGACGGAGGGCTTCATGATGGAGCCGGAGGCATCCGTCTCAGCGATGGTCTTTGCACACCCTGAAGCGCAATATTTCAATGTGGACAAAGCCGGGAACTAAGCCCGTCATGCAACCTTTGCAAAACCCTCCGAGATTCGGAGGGTTTTGGCAATCTGTACGTGTATCGATGTATCATTCTAGCGTAAAGGACGAAATGGCATGGAACTTTACTTTTTAGGGACGAATGCAGGGGTACCGTCCTTGGAACGGAACGTGACTTCAGTGGCGTTGCGTCTGCTGGAGGAACGCCGTTCGCTCTGGCTGTTCGATTGCGGTGAAGGCACTCAGCATCAGATCCTGCGTTCACCGCTGAAATTAAGCAAGTTGGAATATATTTTCATCACCCATTTGCATGGTGATCATTTGTTTGGCTTGCCTGGGCTCATTTCGAGCCGTGCCTATCAGGGCGGGGATACACCTCTCGTCATATACGGTCCCAAAGGCCTGAAAAAATTCGTTGAAACGACGCTGTCGCTTAGCGAATCGCGGATTAACTATAAGCTCGAGCTGGTGGAGCACCAGGGCGGTGTCCTGTTCGAGGACGATTCGTTCCGGGTTGAAGCGGCGCTGCTAGAGCACCGGATTGACAGTTACGGGTATCGAGTAATCGAAAAAGATTTGCCTGGTAAGCTGGACTCCGCTGTGCTGGAGCGTTGCGGCATTCGTCCAGGCCCGCTGTACGGCAAGCTCAAACGCGGGGAAAGTGTGGTTGCGCCAAATGGCGAGACGGTTCATGCCAAGGATGTGCTGGGGATGCCGAAGGCTGGCCGGATTGTCACTATCCTAGGCGATACGCGGCCGTGTGATTCTGTGTTAACTTTGGCTCAAAACGCGGATATGTTGGTTCATGAGGCAACTTTCTTGCATGAACTAGCGAAGACGGCCCACGACTATCACCACAGTACGGCGAAGCAAGCGGCGACTGCTGCGAAGGAAGCCGGGGTGCAGCAGCTGCTGCTGACTCATTTTAGCTCGCGTTATAAATCAGACGATCAGTTGCAGCGATTAGAAGAAGAGGCGCGTTCCGTCTTTCCAAACTCGCACCTAGCCCGGGAACATGTCCTCTATCCAGTGGCACGCCGCTGCGGGCGGAAATAATTATTTTCCGGGAAAGCGCAGGAACTGACAGGGCATTTCAAAGTTTGTCAAGAGGAACAAGACCGATTTATGTCACTGTTCGCGATCGTTCGACGCCAAACGGCGGACTCAAACTTTGAAATGACATTTCCCCTAAATTGAACGGAAAAATTTGCCTGACCCCTAGGTTCCTAGGTACAATAAATAGAGACACGGTCGTATCGAAAGGATGAGGATTTTGCCAAAGGGTTGGAAGGCCTATCTCATTGATTTAGACGGCACGTTATATCATGGGCCTCAAATGATTCCCGGTGCGGACGAGCTGATCTCCGCCTTACGCGCGCAGCGAATCCCTTTTCTGTTCGTGACGAACAATTCTTCGCGGACACCGGAGGAGGTCGCTGCACATTTGAAAGCGATGGGCATATCGGCTCAGGCCGAAGAAGTCTGTACCTCGGCCGTAGCTGCAGCCAAGTATATTGCCGAAGAACAGCCTGGCTGTAAAGTCGCAGCCATTGGTGAGACTGGTCTGATAAAGGCGTTGGAGGATGCCGGATTACAAATAGTCTTGGAACATCCGGACCTAGTAGTGCAAGGCATCGACCGCCATTTTACATACGAAACATTAACCCGGGCTGCCCGTTGGATCCGAAGTGGGGCGCGTTATATCCTAACCAATCCAGACTTGCTGCTGCCCTCCCAAGACGGCTTAATGCCCGGAGCGGGAACGATTTCCGCCGCGATTCAAGCTGCATCGGGCGTTAAGCCGACGGTGATTGGCAAGCCGGCTGCGCCGCTGATGGATTTTGCCATCGCTCAGCTGGGTCTGGAAGCTTCGGAAGTGGCGGTAATCGGCGATAATCTCAATACCGACATCGCTGCAGGGAAGCATGCCGGCTGCGGGACCATTCTAACCCTAACCGGCGTCACCACAGCGGATAACCTGCCGGATTATGTGAAATCTTCCGGTGTAGAGGCGGATGTAGTGTGCCGCGATCTTGCGGAAGTCCGTGAACGAATTTGCGGAAATCGTGGATGATCCTGTTTTATTTTATGAGATGAACTAATGATCGAACTTACGAACTTATACGGATGAAGGGAAAGATGTACCATGCCGGAATTGCCGGAGATGGAAAATTATCGAATCCAGCTGTCTCAGCATATTTTGGATCTCCCCATTACGGGAGTGAACATCGGCCGGGAGAAATCCGTGAATTTGCCGGTCGCAGACTTTACACGGGAACTGATGGGTAGACAGGTGATCTTCATTGAACGTCGAGGCAAGAACCTGTTGTTCCATCTGGATAATGGGCGAAGATTGATGCTCCACCTGATGCTGGGTGGGTTACTGTACCTCGGCTCCAAGGAGGATCGTCCCGACCGGAACACGCAGGTGGAGATCACCTTTGGTGAGAAGCTTGTCTTGTACTTCATCGGGTTGCGTCTTGGTCATTTGCACTTGCACAGTGCCAAGGAGGCTGAGGAGCTGCTTTCGCACTTGGGTCCGGAGCTGCTGGATCGGCGGATGAACGAAGAACGGTTTACCGCACTGCTGCGCAAGCGGCGGGGAAGTCTGAAGACGACCCTCGTCAACCAGGACGTCATAGCCGGCATTGGCAACTGTTACGCGGATGAAATTGCGTTTGCGGCCCAGTTGCTGCCGATGGCGAAGCTGCAAAATTTCAGCGATGAAGATTTTTCACGATTGTATCAAGCGGTTCGGGATGTGCTCATCGAGGCAACCGAGGCTGGTGGTTATATGGAGATGCCGTTAACCCGGGACGATCAGTTGACCGGTGGGGCCAACGAGATCTGCAGGGTGTACGACCGGGAGGGAGAGACCTGTCCCCGCTGCGGAGATACCATCGTCAAAGCGGAAATGAACGGGCGTAAAGTATTTTACAGCCCGGGCTGTCAGCATGACCGATAAGGTGAAGGTTGGGGGACACCTTAGCATTCGAAGCGGTTATCTTGGGGCTGCCAAAGCTGCGCTGCAGATGGGGGCCGGCGCTTTTCAGTATTTTCCAAAAAATCCACGGAGCCTTGCAGTCAAAAGCTTTGATCCGCGGGATGCGGAACAATGCCGAACATTTTGCGAACAACACGGCTTGGTCTCCATTGCGCATACCCCTTATCCCAGCAACCTCGCGATCAGCAAGGAGACTGACGGCGAAGCATATGGCCGAGTTGTACAGTCGTTGCGAAATGATATGGAAATCGCTGAAGCGTGCGGATCGATTGGGATTGTGGTACATTTTGGCACATTTAAGGCAGGAAACCCCTTACAAGGATACCAAAATATTATACAATGTATTAATGATGTGCTATCTGACTGGCAAGGTTCCGCGAAGCTGTTAATTGAGAACCAGGCCGGTGATCACGGCGACATGGGGATGACGATCGAGGAGTTGGTCCAAATCCGCAAATTGTGCCGGGATTCGGAGCACATCGGCTTTTGCCTCGACACCTGCCATGCTTTTGGAGCGGGGATGTGGCGGGGTGAAGGGGACGAGAGCTTTGCGGCCAAAGCCAAGGAGCTGAAGTTCTGGGACGGTCTCTGTGCCGTTCATCTTAACGATTCAAAATACCCGGTATTATCGCGAAAGGACCGTCATGCCCGTGTGGGGCAGGGCCATATCGGCGAAGCCGGCTTTCGCTGGCTTCTGCAGATCGACGCGATTCGGAGAACCCCGCTTATCTTTGAGAGCGAAACCGGGGAAGACGGGACGTACAGAGAGGATATGGAGCGAGTGAGACGGTGGGCGGAGACCTAGAGAGAGAACCGGGCTCCGCTTGGAGTGAAATACCGCGGGAAAGGAAGAACACTATTGATTCATGTATATATGGACGATTTTCGCCGATGTCCGCAGGGATTTACGTTAGCGCGCACCGTCGAGGAGTGTCTAGAATTGCTTCGCTTGACGGAGGTAGACATCTTGTCGCTGGATTACGATATGGGGCCGGATGAACCTAACGGTACGGAATTGGCAGCTGCCATGGTGCGGGAACGGCTTTTCCCTCGTGAAATTTATCTTCACACCTCCAGCATGTCCGGGAAAAAGAGTATGTACGAAATTTTCTATCAAGGCTTGCCGGAGCATGTGAAGCTGCATAACGGGCCGATTCCGTTCGAACGGTTGGAGGAAATCGCCCGAAATTGCAAGGTGCCGCCGCAATCGAAATGGATATGCACGGCGAATCATGGCTTTGCTCCTTATGCCCAGGAGGAGCTGCGCCGCATGTTTGGCAGCGTCAAGAGTACGATGCTGGTTCCCGGCGAGGTTTTTGCCGCTTCGTTGCAGGCGGTGCCGGAGGATGTGCAGCACCGGCTGCGACAGGATCCGCCGATTTTTCTGCGGCATGTATTTCTGGTTGATTGGGAATGGTGTCCGGTTGAAACGGAAGAGGTCAATCCAGAGCAATGGTTGGAACCGCTGCGCAAGTATCTGATGGCGGATTTCCGGCTTCCAGGCGCCAAGATTGCCGTGCAAGCGCGCAAATCAGACGACGGACTATGGCCGGGAACCGCGCCGGAGTTGAAGGACCGTCTGCAGGAATTACTGCAGGACGTGTGTGTAGGGGAATTCGTGGTAAGGAATGCCGACTGGATCATTTCAGTGTTTGCCGGGCAAGATCGGATATTTGCCGGTGTCGCGCATCCGCAGGATAACCTTTCCGACTGGAACGGCGGGGCAATCCGCTTCCGCAAGGAGGAGGGGCAAATCTCGCGGGCGAAGTTCAAGTTGTTGGAGGCGGAAGCTACGTTTGGAATTCCGTTTGAATCGTTCCGCGAAGCGCTGGATATTGGCGCGGCTCCCGGGGGGTGGACCTCGTTCCTGCTGGAACGCGGATTAAACGTAACGGCAGTGGATACGGCGAAGCTGCATCCAGCATTGTTATCTTCGCCTAAACTGACGTTTTTGCAGCGTAATGCGAACAGGGTGAAATTTAAAGAAAATCAATTTGATCTGTTGGTTTGCGACATGAGCTGGAGTCCCAAATTGACGGCTAAGCTCGTGACTGAACTGCTCTACGCCTTGGTTCCGGGAGGGACTGCTATCGTGACAGTGAAGCTGCTGACGAAGAAACCGATGGCGTTAATTCAAGAGGTGATCACTCAATTTGAGGAAGCCCGCCTGCAAGTACAAAGAGCAAAGCAGCTATTTCATAACCGGGATGAAATCACGCTGTACATGATTAAATATTAATGGCGTGAATGAAGTGGCTTTAAAAAAAGCTTTACATTTTCCGCCATCCGTTCTATACTAATTCCAAAATTATACATTGAACTCGATTAGGGAAAGCATCCCCAGTCATTGATATCGGCCGTAGGGTCGGGAAATGACGGGAGGTGGCTTTCCCTTTTTTGCGTTCAAGAAAGGAGGAGGTATGACTAGGTTCGTGTCCAAGCTCGTTCCTGGTGACTTGCTGGCTGGGCGTTACCGGATCAAATATTTGATTGGTCAGGGAGGAATGAGCTGGGTGTATTTAGCCGAGGACATCAAGCTGCCGGGAAAGAACTGGGCTGTGAAAGAATGCTTGAACGTACCCGAAGCGCCGGTATCTGTCGCGAAAGAGGTCAAGCTGCTGATTACATTAAATCATCACCGTCTGCCACGGATCGTTGATTTTATTGACCCCGACCGGGACGGATATTCCTATATTGTGATGGATTATATCCAGGGTGTGCCATTGGATCAATTTATTCGGGCAAGAGAAGGGCGGTTACCGCTGGAGTTGATCCTTCGATTTGGTCTGCAAATCGCGGAAGGGCTGCATTATTTACATCGACATGAGCCTCCAGTGATCCACCGGGATGTGAAGCCTGCCAATCTGCTGGTTGATGATAAAGGCGAGCTGAGGTTCGTCGATTTTGGAATCGCCAGAATCTTTTCGGTGGGGAAATCGGAAGATACGGTGCAGCTTGGCACGGTTGGATTTGCGGCACCAGAGCAATATGACAATCGCCAAAGCGACGCGCGTACGGATCTGTATTCTTTAGGCGCAGTCCTGCTCTATATGGGAACGGGGGGCAGATATACGGTGTGGACATCCGAAGCGGCGGTGGCCTTACGGGAACATGGTTGTGAACAGCTTCGTCCAATCGTGTCCAAACTGCTGCAGGTTCGCCCGGAGGAGCGGTTTGTTTCGGCTGAGGCGGTAAGTGAGGCCTTGACCTTATTGTTGAGGGGGTTATCAGATGCCAGTTTGGCGGCCTCAGGTTCGAATGCCCGAATAGCTGACATGGTTGCGTACAACGGTCGCCCGGCATTGGTCAGTGTTATGGCTGCCTCAGCCGGGGCGGGTGCAACCCATACTGCCATTGCGCTGGCCCACACAATGGCACGGAGCATGAAGAAGGTTGCGGTCGTGGAGATGAACCCCAAATCAACGGCTTTTGTTAGGTTAGTTCAGCTGTTGGAGGGTGATGAATATGCAGCTGAACTGAACAATAGAGGGCGTTTTCGGGTAGGTCAAGTGGTTTATGCCAAGCTGACGTCCCGAGCAGATTTTCTCGCGATGTTGTCGGAAGGTTTCGGATGCGTCATCTGTGACTTGGGGACGTGCCGCAGCAAGGAGCTGATGGAGGAATTCCACCGTGCCGACTTATCTATCGTCGTTGGTGCAGGAGCAGAATGGAGGGCCGGAGAGATCGATCGCTTCGTCGAAACCTTCGGCGTCAAAGGTCAGATCCCTGTATCTTGGAGGATCTGTATCCCGTTTGCTTCGCCTGCCCGTTTACGGCGAATTCGCAGGGAGCTTCATTTTAAGGGCGTATATGCTCTTCCTCCCGATTCGAATCCGTTTGATCCCGGACCGTCAACTGCGGCTGCATTGCAGGAGGTTTGTGAGCATCTGCTCTTGAAGAGCAAACGACCAGGACTCAGGTTACGGATGAAAGTCAAACCATAGAAAGGAAGTGCTACTGACGAATGCCTAGATTAAGGCAAAAAACGAAGCAAATGCTGTTATCCGGATTGGTTGGTGTTGTTACAGCAAGCGTGGTGTTTGCGGGGTATACCTTCGTGCGGGAAAGACAGGTTCATGCTGAGAGGAAAACCCTGGTTCAGGATTATGAAACTAAGTTGGCCAGTTTGCGTGAGCAGGCTCAACAGCGGATGGTTCAGGGATGGGTACCTACACGAGATATTCCTGCTGGCAACCTCATTGCAGCAAGCGACTTAAAACGGGTGGAGCTTCCTGCCAATAGCGTGCCAGCGGACCTCTTTACATCGCAGGAAGCCGTTGCCGGGAAATATGCCAAGGTTGCGCTGCGTTCCATGACGCCCCTGACGGAGACGCTCGTCTATGAAGAGGCTCCGGTTCCGGACGATTTACGTTGGCGGGAAATGGCGTTTGTACAGCTTCCACAAGTATTGAAGGCGAACGATGTTATTGATATTCGCATTCAATTTCCAACGGGCCACGATTATATTTTGCTGTCCAAGAAGAAAGTCGCGAATCTGAGCTCTGATACGATCACGGTGACGCTGGATGAAGCCGAAATTCTCTCGTTATCCAGCGCGATCGTAGACGCTTATTTACATAAGGCTTCGATATATGCGCTCGCCTATGTCGAGCCCAATTTGCAGAGCAAGCCGGTCCCGACATATCCAGTAAACGAAGGCGTGATGGAGCTGATTCGCAAAGATCCGAATATCGTGGAGAAAGCGGAACATGCGCTTAAACTCAGCAATATGGCCCGAAGCGGCTTGGAACGGGATCTCTCCGCTATGTCGCCGCAGCGTGCCAGCGAATTTGCTCGTCAGACCACTGTTTCGCGTTCACAAACAGAGGTTCGGGGCTCGGATCAACCTGCTGGTAACATCGTTTCGGATGGAAGATCAGGTGACCGAGACCAATTTGAGCTCGATCCAGCAAGTTGAGAGGAGGAAAGGATTTGGCATGAAAAGATGGATGTTCGTAGGCAAGAGCGACAAAAGAGACTTGTTACTTTATTTTAGCAGCGTTTTGGCGGCATCCGGCTCCAAAGTATTGCTCACAGATGGCACAGAAAACAGTAAATACCGTTATTCGATTGGGGATGGAGATTCCTATCTTCCTTTAACGGAGTTTTGTGGTTTTGATGTTGCTACCGGGACGTCGGGCTTCATGAGCGCTGTATCTATGGAATTAAGCAATGAAGACCCGTCCACCAATTACGACTACATATTAGAAGATATCGACACGCCTAATGGTCTCACTCCTGAACGGTTATTGTCCGCAGATGAAATTGTTTGGGTCACCACGTTCGATCGTTACGAGGTTGAGGTAAGTGCCGGGTGGTTCCGCAGCTTGTGTCAACATTGGCCGGAGCTGCGGGGGCTGGTTGTTCGGCCGGTCTTTATCCGTACGGTCGACAGCGGGGTGAACAGTCGATATATTCTGGGTCTGTTAGAAGACCTTCCGCTGGAATGGCACTCCGAAGCGATTTGTATCCCTTGGGATGAATCAAATTGGGCTGTTCACTTGGAAAATGAACATTTGCAGCAGCTACGCCTTCGGAGCTTCTCCCGTTCCTATAAAAGGGCGGTGCGCCAACTGCTTCGTGAGCTGGCAGGCTGGGATTATTCGATCGCTAAACGTGCTGTGCGTCAAGCGGAAAGGAGACAAGCATGAGCCGCTTTGTGTTTTGGGATGGCGGACTAGGCCGCGCCGCCGAAGCTGCTGTGTCTACCGCTGTTACGTTAGGGCTGCGACATCCACAACGTCTGCTCCTGCTTAATGATGCGCCCGCTGGACGCGGCTTAGAGGAAGGCATCGGACAAATCGTCCGTTTGCATAGCGATACCTTCGGGGAGGGAGGGGTTCCAGAGCATGGCCTGGATGCACTGCTGCGCTTGCAGTCCAGCGGGCGGTTAACGGCGAGCAATTTTAGCGATTATACCGTCCCGTTGTTGCGTGGACGGCTTGACCTGGTGTGCGGAACGCGTATAAGCAACTCGGCGAGGATGGAGCCGGATAACGAGGTTATCCCTGAAATACTGGCGATTGCAGAACAATCGTACGATCGCCTAATCCTTCTCGAGCAAAAGCTACGGTTAAGCGAGGCGCTGCAGAAGCTACGCGAAAGAGATGTTCTCGTCGCGGTATTGCCGCATCGACTCGGAACCTTGGATGGTTGGTTGGCGGATGCGGCTCCTTATCTAGGTGAATCGAACAGAAAATTGCTTTTTGTCATTTCACCCTATGATCCGCGGTCCCGCTGGGGGCTAAATAATCTGAAGCGGCGTTATTCCGGTGTGCAACGCTTGATCGGGATACCATATCATACCGGGTTCGCGGATGCTTGGAATGCCCGGAACATCCTAGCATATTTTCGCCAATCTTCGATTTGGTCGAAACGTAAGAGGGAGCGTGAGCTTCTTATGAAAGGATACGCCGAGCTCGGAGACATGCTGATGGAAATGGCCGCCGAAACGGGTGTATCCATTTCACCGAAGGAAAGGGGGGCATAGAGTGTGAGCGGGCTGATGAACGGGATAATTATTTCGCTTCTTCTCCTGGCGGTTCTGATCTTATTGTGGCGCAAGGTTAAAATGACGAGACCCGGTAGAGTGGAACGTCCTACTGGACAGGATCGCTTTGAATGGTCAGTGATTGTAACCTACGTCAAAGAACGATTGCATGACCTTAGCCGTACGAGCGGAGCGGATTGGGGCCTAAACGAGGAAGCATGGAACCGTAAAGCGAAGGCGCGTGCAGAACTGCGCCAAGCGCTTCGGGGCTGTGCATATGGGGATCCAAAGGACAAGCAATACATTAAGTCATTTATTCGGGACTTGCTCACGGGCGATTACGGGATTAACGAGCACAATATCGATCGGATTCTGCCTTTTCATCGCCAAGAGCTGTTAACCGCCCAGGACCGCTTCGATCTCGTGTTATACCTCTATAAACAGCGGTATGGCGCCGACGGTTTAGCGCAGATGATCGAAGACTATGCGCTGGATGAAGCGAAACTGCCAAAAACGTCGGAGGGTTCCCCGGTATACGAAATTACGGGTGAGGACATCGACCGTATCTTTTTCTTAGAGTTTCGGCCTCTGGCGTTCCAAGAGAAGTTGGATCTTGTCGTGCAGCGTGTTTTCCAAATGTATAAGGGCTTCTCGGTCGTGGACGAGCTGAGGGAGATGCGGATCGACGGGTTGAGCGGCGGAGTAAGCGGGATTCCAAGTGGATATGGAGCCATTGAGCCTGCCTCTGGCATTGGTCATAGATATGAGGGGAGCAAGTTATTTCCTGTAGATGAGGATGGGCAGCAACTGACCCATTCATGGGAGAGCGTCTGGATTTTCTATCGAGGGAAGAGTATCCGCCTGTCATTTCTATCCTTTGGCAGCGAAGCGGAGTTAAAGCGTGTTTGTCAGAACATCTATAAATTCAATCTGCCAGGCCAACTATCTGAGGTTAACGGATATAAGGTGAACGAGATGCAGGACGGTTCGCGGATTGTTGTTGTTCGGCCGCCATTTGCAGAGTCATGGGCTTTTTTCGTGCGGAAATTCGATATGATGGGTACCTCGTTGGAGCACTTGATCCAGGGAGAGAACGCCGAGCTGCCGATCGGACTGCTGAAATATTTCATGAAGGGCAGCCGGATTACTTCGATTACGGGTTCGCAGGGATCGGGTAAAACAACCTTATTGATGGCCATGGTCAAGTATATCTATGCCGCATATACGTTGCGTGTCCAGGAAATGTCCTTTGAACTGCATTTACGCCGCTTGTATAGTGGCCGTAACATTTTAAGCTTTCGGGAGACGGACTACGTGAGTGGGCAAGCCGCATTGGATCTTCAGAAAAAGACGGACGGCACCGTCCACATATTAGGGGAGATCGCTACGGACGAGGTTGCTGCCTGGATGGTACAGATGGCACAGGTAGCCAGCTTGTTCACAATTTTTACGCACCATGCCAAGACGTTTCGCGATCTTATAGAGTCGTTACGCAATTCGCTGCTCAAAACCGGCGTATTCCGTGACGAACGAGTCGCTGAACTGCAAGTGGCAACCGTGATTGACTTTGACGTTCACCTGCGCCGCGATATGACGGGGCGGCGTTATATCGAGCGGATCACAGAATGCTGCCGCCGGGAGCCAAGGTATGGGCCTGAACAGGAAGATCAGGATTCCTACCCAGCGGCTGGAGGTCCATCAACTTCAGTACATTATGCCCACTATCAAGAACGGGTGATCATGGAATACCGAAATGGCCGTTATGTTGCCGTGCAACCGATTTCTCGTCAGACCCAAGCAGCTATGATACGGGAAATGTTGCCGGAGGACGTCGCCGAATTTGAACGTTTTGTTAGCTCGTATTGGGGGGAGAAGGTTGGAGCTTAAGTCGATCCTTCTGATCGTGTTAGGAGCATCAGCCCTAGGTGGCATCGGCTTGTATGCTGCAGGGCAATGGCTCGGAAGAAAGACAAACCCTCTATGGGTAGACGCCGGGAGTACGGCCGGAGCTTCTTCTAAGCAAACACTGAGCAGGATACGGCAATGTGGGTCTGCGTTCCTGCTGAAGTCGTATGCCGCTTGGATGAAGGTGCCTGCGCTAAGGTTTTATGTGGGGAAAATCCGCATGCGGCTCGCACTAAGTTATCCCCAGGATGAGTTGAAGCTAAGATGTCAAACGATGAAGCTTGTTTATGGAATCACAGGGGCATTTGGTAGTTCGATTGCGATCTTAACCGCGATGCATCCCGACGTGTTGTTTGTTTTGTCACTGCTGATCACGGCTGTCGTCTTGCAAGACTTGCTCATTGATGGTTATGTCAATCGATTACAAGTCAAGTTGCTGGAACAGCTGCTTGATTTCTTCGCTGCCGTTCGACATGCCTTTCATCGACATGGCATGGTATCTGATGCAATTGAGGAAGCTGGCGAAGCGGCGGGACGTGAAATTGGGGTTCATGCCCACTGGATTAGCGAGGCCTTAGTCGATGCTGACCCGGACATCGCCTTGGAGAAATATTACGAGAAAGCTCCCAATCGCTATTTAAAAGCTTTTGCCGGCATTTCCCGGCTGGTATCGGAGTACGGTGATCGAAAACGCACCGAAGGTTCGATGTACCTGCGCAGCATCAGCCGCCTGACTGGAGAAGTTCAGTTGGAGCTTATCCGCAGAAGACGGTTGGATTATTTACTGAAAGGGCTGCATGTCATCGCTTTAGTACCGGTCTTTTTTACGAAGCCGGTAGAGATGTGGGCCAGAGGGCACTTCCCGTTAATGGATGGGTTCTATTTAAGCAAAGCAGGGATGGTGATCAAAGCGGGTCTATTTCTGACCATCCTGCTCTGTTATGTGTTGCTGCAGAAGCTGAAGAATGAAGAAGAAACCGCTTATCGAGCCAAACATGCGAAACTATCGTGGGAAGCCAAGGTCTATACGCACCCAATCCTTGGCCGCTTTTGCCGCAAGTTCGTTCCGACGTCTGAATCCATAGCCTATCATCGTATTTCACAGCTGCTCAAGGAGACAAATCATCAGCTTCGGATCGAAGCGTTTCAGGTTAGACGAATCAGCATTTTGTTGCTAAGCTTCATCCTTGCTCTCGGGGGATTTCTTATGCTTCATCAGTTAACGAAGCAAAGGATTTTAACGGAGCCTCCAGCCGTATCTACCTTTTTTGGCGCTTTGCCAGAGGACACGGTTGATGCCGGACGACAGGAGGCTGTAAGAGATGCTGTGGTGATGCGTCACTTAGGCATGTCACCCAAAGCCAGTTATGATGAAGTCTTCCGCTCTGTTTCCAAAGTGCTGGAGGATGCAGGGGAAGGGAAAGCCCATGAAGCGATAGCAGAAGCAACTCACAGAATCCTAGACAAATTACAGCGCTGGAATGAGGAATATCTCAAATGGTGGGAGTTTGGATTGGCTTTGCTAGCCGGATGTGCCGGATACTACCTGCCGCTATGGATGCTTTACTTCCAGCGTTGGATGCGATTGATGGACATGCGGCATGAGGTATATCAGTTTCTGACGATGATCGCAATCCTGCGGGAACTGGAGCGGATTTCCGTGGAAGAAATTTTGGAATGGCTGACCTCTTATGCGGTGATCTTCCGGGAGCCTTTGCAAAAATGCCTTTTAAACTACAGCTTCAGCCCTGAGGAAGCGCTGTTGGAGCTGAAGAAGGAGGTCGTTCTGGAGGAATTCCAACGGTTGGCGGACAAGCTCTTGCTCGCATCGGAGAAGCTGTTAGTTGTCGATGCCTTTGACGATCTTGATAGCGATATGTCCTATCAATTTGAGCGGAGACGGTTGGATTACGAGAAATCGCTGGATATCAAAGCGAATTGGGGTCGCATCATCGGTTTTACACCGATGTATGGGCTGGTCTTCGCCTATTTAGTCATTCCGCTCATTTGGATGAGCTTTGAACAAATGAACTTCTATTTTGAACAACTCCAAAAACTATAAAGGATTTAAGGAGGCATTTATCCATGAACAACGCATCATCCGCACTGAAGGTTGCGGCCGGAATCTTTTTGACCATCGCTTTGATTACGATCGTAGTTATTCTTTTTGTTTCTGCCCAGGAAGCGACCAAAACGGCGCAAAACAGCTTTTCCGACATCCAGACCGAATTGTCCCAAGCCGCTTTTACCGTATATGACGATACGACGGTTAGCGGTTCGCAGGTCACTAATGCCTTACGGAAGTTTAAAGATCGCGATCAATTTGGCATTCTGGTGAAAACCGGGAAGAACAGAGGCGGAGAATGGTATGGAGATATCCTGAATGTCAATGACCCTGAGTCCTCAGAATTTTACGGTGCGGTGATCAATCACAGCAATGTGCCAATTAGCAATGCCTGGGACGAACGGCTTAATGAATATGTCAATCCGAGCGGCAAGTTCAAGGCGAAGGTAGTTAAGGACAGCTCGAATGTGGTTCGGGGATTGATATTTACGCAAACCACACTCCTCCCGTAGAGGCGTAGGCTGGGGGCATCATTTAAGGTGATTAATCATGTGAAAAGTCTGGTATGGTTGCTTTTCTCCGTCAGCTCTTTTCTTGTAGCTACGATTTATATGCTGGACATCGGAACGAATCAAAACGCGTCCTACGACGCGCTCGCGGTTCAGTTGCACGGCGTTAGACGCAGCGTCTACGCGCATGAAGGAAAAGTGCTCACAAGCGAAGAGGAGGAGAGACCCCTCTATGAAGATCCTCAGGGAGAAACAATCGGCGGATATACCGGGAATGATCTGCTTCATCGGATTCCGGATTGGATCGAGCTCGGAGTAGAGATTGAGGTTGATGGGGAAGTGCTGAACAACGTCTCGCTTGGTCCCATGGAGGACATGTTGGAGGTAAGTCGCAAACGTGCTTTGCAAGTATTGGATTTACGAGCGAAATACAGCGTGGAGAATAGGTATGATTCTTCAGGGAAAGTGACCCGGGCGATCATTCATAGAAAGTAGGTTGCAGTAAATGGTGAATGCCTTGTCCAAAATAACGGCCGCACTTCTTGCCGTACTGCTCCTGTTTCTGTTTCCAGCGTTACAGACTGCTCAACGTCACGAAGATCTTCGATATTTGTCGGCGTACCATACGTTGGTTCAGTTTGCTGATGCCGTGCGAAACAAAGGGTTCGTCACGCCGGACATGTATGAGGATTTTGTTCATGAATTGGAGCGTTCAGGAGGAGGTTATGAGGTTGAGCTGGAGCATCGCCATAAGATCTATCATCCGGAATATGGCGATCCGGCTGACCCAGGAACGTTTTTAGGTGATTTCAGCGTTGTATACGATGCGTACTATACTTCCGATATTTTGAAGGCCCTTTTTCCATCTGAGACAGGGCAGGAAGGTGTTCCATACAAGCTCGAGGCAGGGGATTTCTTCACTGTGACAGCCTATGATCGCTCTCGGAGCCTGCTGGATATTCTATCGGAGTTCCTATATAACGATACAGGGAAGCAGGGAACGTCTTTGCTCACCTACGGAGGTATGGTGCTCAATGAAGATTACTGACTGGGCCGTGATTTTTGTCATTATTATTGCTCCTGTTGTTTGGCTGGGCGGGCTGCGAGCGGAAAATTTACGGGAGGTCAATCGGCTTGAAACCCGCTATACTTCCGCCTTACGCACGGCGGTTCATGATGCAGCGGCTTCGCTAAATCGGAACGAGCTGCAGCAATTCGAGAGCGGATACGGATCCTCCAAATGGATGCGGGCGGATAAAGAACAAGCCCTTGCCGCACTGCTTCGGAGCTTGTCTTTGAATTTCGGCATTGCCGACGATCTGACGGGTCAGCAAATCCTCTTAGGTTATATCCCCGCGATCGTTGTCATGGATTATGACGGATATTTTCTGTATACAGCGGACTTGGATTTGAGCAGTGATACGTGGACTTATCGATGGCAGGATAAAAAGCCCTATACCTATTTAGACGCTAGCGGGAACAGCATCGCATTTACGTTAGACAGGCAGGTGACGGCTTACGATGCCGCGACAAACCGGTGGGTCAGCGGATTGCAAAACGAGATCAAATCCGAGGTTTCCATCCCGCTGCTGCAAAATGAGGCTCTTTTTGATGCTGTTCGGCGTGCAACGATCGTTCGGCGGATAGAAGAGGATCTCGCTCAGGCTATTCGCCTTCATAATCAGATTGCGGCAAAGCTGGGGGTAGATTATACGTTTACGCTACCGGTGATCCCCCAGGAGGAGTGGAACAATACGTTAGATGATGTCGGCATGCTGGTGTTTCTACAAGGCATTCCCGTAGGTGATCACTACTATAACAACTACGCCTTCGGCGGGGGAAGATTAGATTTGGCCCCGGCGGTCATTGGAGCCGTTGATCCTAACACGGGAATAAAATATTACTTTCGGGAGAGCTGTAATCGCGCTAATGCGTATAGTTATCATGAAGAGGAGATCTTCCCGAATGAACGTGCGGCGGCCGAAAACGGGTATTTTCCGCTGGATTGTAGAGAATCCGCACCTTAAGCGTGAGGGAAACTCCTTTGAATTCTTGCCCTATCTGTACTATGCTTGAATCAATCCATCGAAGCGGGTTGTTTTACCGGAATTCGATAAGAAGACAAGCTTTGGCGAGGGGAGTACGGAAATTGGAGAGAACACATGCGCAACAGCAACAGCAGCACGAACATCAGATGCCGGATCGTTATTCTCGGCAACGATTGTTTGCACCGATCGGGCATGCAGGTCAAGACAAGCTAGGACAAGCGAAGGTACTTGTCGTTGGTGCTGGAGCGCTTGGCACAGGGATCGCTGAAACACTCGTTCGCGCAGGTGTCGGTCATCTAGTCATCGCGGATCGGGATTATGTGGAGTGGAGCAATCTGCAGCGACAGCAGCTGTTTTCTGAAGCGGATGCAGCGGGACGAGTACCAAAAGCGATCGCGGCCAAGCAACGGTTAAATGCTATCAATAGTCAGGTGCAAATTGATGCCCATGTGATGGATGTTGATCCAGAAGAATTGGAACACCTCATTCAGGGCGTTGACCTCATCATGGATGCTACAGATAATTTCGATACGAGATTAATGATTAACGACATCTCGCAAAAATATCGCATCCCCTGGATCTACGGCGGATGCGTGGGCAGTTACGGGATCACATATACGATATTGCCCGGCAAGACGCCTTGCTTAAACTGCTTGCTAGGAACTGTGCCGTTGGGCGGGGATACTTGTGACACGGTAGGGGTGATCCCGCCTGCCGTTCAACTAGTTGTAGCCCACCAAACAACGGAAGCGTTAAAGCTGCTCACCGGGAATATCGAGGCATTGCGAGGCACACTGCTGACCTTTGATCTGTGGCGAAACGAGCAAACCTCCATCAGAGTGGGGACGGCCAAACGGGAGGATTGCCTTTCTTGCGGAAGCAAAGCCTCTTACCCATATCTGTCTGCGGCCGGCAATCGGAAAACAGAGGTGCTTTGCGGCAGGGATACCGTGCAGATTCGTCCGGCAACCAAGCGGAAGCTAGAACTCCGTGAGATGGCGGTGAGACTGGAACGATTGCAGGAGGGGAAAGTGGAGGTTAATCCGTTTCTGCTCTCTTTTACAATAGGGGAGAAGCGGTTGGTTCTGTTTGCGGACGGGAGAGCGTTAATCCACGGCACGCAAGATCCCTCTGAAGCCAAAACGATCTATGATCGCTATATAGGTTAAGGACCAACATGGATCCTTTCGGGGGAACCGAATGGTTTCCCGGCGGAATGACCATCTTAATAATGGATTGGCAGATGCAGGTAAGGTGGTCGCGCGATGAAAGGTTACATTTTGCTTGTTTTAGAGGATCCGACTCATGGAGAACGCATCCATGCTGGATTAGTGGAAGCCGGCTATCGAGTTAATTGGAAGCAAAGCGGCTCCGGCGTGCTTCGGATCATCGAAGAAGAGATTCCGGATCTGCTGATGCTTGGGGCGGATTTGCCTGATGACGCTTCCGAAGTGCTTCTAGAGGAAATTGGGCGGTTCGCTCCGTTTCCGCTGATCCTTCTGCTGAAGGAGTGGGACACCGAGGACGTTGTCGCCGGCTTTGCTCGGGGAGCCAACGATGTCGTTTCAATCACAATCCCGATGGCTGAGCTGTATGCACGGGTGGGTCATTTGATCGCGCTGTTCAAACGGTTAGGGGATGGTTCCTTAACTGAATTATCTTTTGAGGATTTACGAGTTGAGCTGCGCAGCCGCAAAGCGTGGAGGAACGGGGAATCCATTCGTTTAACACCGAAGGAATTCGATCTGCTGCTCTTTTTAATGAAGCGAGCGGGGAAGGTGTGCGGACGGGATTTGATCCTGCAGCAGGTTTGGGGGTATGATTTTTCAACCGGGACCAACGTGGTGGATGTCTATATCCGGCATTTACGCAAAAAAATCGATAAAGGCCATTCACGAAAGCTGATCCACACCATTCGCGGCACCGGGTACATGTTTGGTTAAACGTAAAACGGACGGGTTGTTCATCTTATGGCAATGGGAAAAGTCGTTGCGATCAATAGATCTATGCAACGACTTCTTCATTTACAAGTTAGGCTTGTCCGACTAGAGGACGCGACGAGCCTTCAGATATGTTTTTTTCCAGTTACCAGAGTTCAAATTCGAAATCGTTACCCCTGGCTTCCCATAAGTATGAATAATTTTTCCGTTGCCCATATAGATCGCTACATGAGTTACGTTCTTCCCGTTTGCCCGGCTGCCGCTGGAGAAGAAGACCAGATCGCCCGCTTTCAGATTGGATTTCGATACTGCTGAGCCAACTTTAGCTTGAGCAGCGGAAGTACGCGGCAGAGTAACGCCATATTTCTTCATAACATACTTCGTAAAGGAAGAGCAGTCGAATACCTTAGTCGTCGAAGTCGATGCTCCGAATTTATAAGGAGTGCCTATAAACTTCTTCGCGTAGTTTACAACCTGCGTGCCTTTGGATACAGCAGTGCTTGTTGCCGATTGGGCTTGTACTGGTTCAGCCCCGCCTGCAAGCAGCGTACCGAAACCAAGGGCGGACACCAGTCCGACCGTCAATACTTTTTGGAATAGATTGCGTTTCATCATGTTGTAATACCTCCAAGTTCTGATTTGACCGGTTCGTTAGTTGGAGTATAACAGATTTGTAATCTCCTATATTTTGGTATATTTCCCTAAAAACCTTGGGCCGCAACGGTTTGGAGGCGATTATTAAAATAACATTAAAGTTTACATTTTTTTAAGATATAGCGTTTTTTCATCCTCCTTTATCAATGAAAATCCATGAAAAAAACCCTTGAAAAATCAAGGGTTCTGCTTTTCTTTCATCTTTTCATTCCGGGGTCACATAAAGGTTACAAAAATGATACATATTAAAATCAAATCAAATACCTAGTCACGGCTTTGGATAATAAGCAACCAGCCTTCGTTCACATACACCGTTCCGACGGGAGCCGCTAACTGATTGCTCACCGCCAGAGATTGACCTATGCGGAGCGTTGCATCATCTAATGGGTACATGAATCCTTTTAATGTAATGCCGGTTACGACAGGGGTCAGCGGAAGAAGAGAAACATATGTATATCCGCGATCCTCAACTCGGCAGACCGATCCGCACAATGTAATGTAATTATGTTCATCCCATATAGAGCAGGTAATGCCTTGCTCCGCTGCGCGCAGTAACATATGTATATTGGCCAACGAATGATCCAAGCGAGTTCCGATTACTCCGGTTAATACGATTTCTGCCGGGTTACGCTGAACGGCTAGGTCAAAGGCCAGCTCCGTATCCGTCAGATCTTTATCAATCGGATCGCAAATGACCAGCTCTTTGCTGTGTCTGCGAATCCGATCCAGTTCTTCCTCGTTCACGGAATCGAAATCGCCCACCGCCAGATGAGGGGTTATCCCGTGCTCTACTAGAAATAAAGCCCCGCGGTCAGCACCGATCACCCAATCATCCGAACGAACCTCACGAAGCATTCCCGGATTTAATCGTCCGCCTGCAAAAATGAGCACCCGGTTCACAGTCATTTCGATTTTCTTCCTTTCCCGAACAATATCTTCTACTTTCGTTAGTATAATTCAGATTTTAGGGTTGCACAATTTCCACTTGTGGGCCTACAATGAGGATTGATAAATAAAAAGCTGACAACGAAAGGCAGAGAAGGACGGAAGAGATGCACATCTTTGAGATTTTTAGCATCATCGGCACAGTCGCGTTTGCGATGTCCGGCGCGTTCGTAGCGATGGAAGAGGAGTACGATATCCTCGGTGTGCTGGTGTTGGGCCTAGTTACGGCGTTTGGCGGCGGGATCGTCCGCAATGTCTTGATCGGTGTCCCAGTAACGACGTTATGGGGACAAGGGGATTTGATTATGTTGGCCGTAATGTCCGTGTTGGTCGCCTTCGTGCTGCCGATGCCATGGGTTCGTCGTTGGAAACGGACAGAGGTTCTGTTCGACGCGATTGGTTTGTCGGCTTTTGCAATTCAAGGGGCGTTGTATGCCACGGACATGAAGCATCCGATGAGTGCGGTGCTTGTGGCGGCGGTGCTGACTGGCATCGGGGGCGGAATTATTCGCGATTTGCTGGCCGGGCGTAAACCGCTGGTACTGCGCGACGAGATCTATGCGGTTTGGGCGATGCTGGCTGGACTGGCAGTAGGTATGGGGTGGTTCGTTTCAACATGGGAATTGATTTTGTTGTTTGCGGCAGTTGTCTTTTTCCGGATGTTATCCGTCCATTATAAATGGAAACTGCCCAGACGGTCACTGACAACAGGGGATATCTATATTGGAACGGAAGCGAAGCCGAAGACGAAATCCAGTTCAGAGCGGGCTATCGTGCAGGATCAGACTCCTTAACGCGCGTAGGAGACTATGGTGGAAAGACATCAAGAGAGGCTGTCCGAAGTAGATGAGGGTTCTACCTTGGACAGCCTCCCATTTTACTGGATATGAAAGCGTTATTTTAAGAAGTGGACTAGCGCATCGGGAAGCTCTTGCTGCCAAAATCCCCACAAATGTTTCCCGTCCTTCTCCAAATAGGTGACTCTGGCTCCGCGCTCTTCGAGCAAGGCTTTGGCTTTGCGATTTAACTCAACAAAATTATAGGTGCCTGTATCCGTTGTATAATGATCTTCCTGCAATCCCACGATCATAAAGAGCGACAAATAGGAGAGATCGGTCTCTTGAGCGAGGAGGTTAAGGGACGGTTCATAGTAGGCGCCGGACAAGCTGATGATTTTGGAAAACAGTTTCGGATTTTTCATAGCCAGGTGGAGGGAGACCGTTGCTCCTAAAGAGTCACCAGCCAGCACCCTTTCCTCGGGTTCACGGCGAACCGGATAATTGCGCTCGATGAAGGGAATAATTTCTTCCGTGAAACAGCGGGTATAGGCCTCAAACCGGTTTCCGAATGGGGCATATTCCTCTGTACGCACGGCGGTATTCACCTCAACGCCAACGATGATAAACGGTTCAATCCCTTCATCTAAAATCAGGCGATTGGCATGTGTCGCAATCCGTCCGAAATTGAAGAACTCCTCGCCGTCCTGACAGTAAACGACAGGATAACTGAGGATTTCGTTATACCCAGGAGGCAGATACACACGCAGATAACGTTTCTCACCTAAGAATTGACTTTGGATTTCCTCTTTGACGACGGTTCGTTTTAAATATTTCGAATCTGTCATAGTTCTACACACTCCGTTGTATAGATTTTTGCTTTTGTAAGTTGAATCAAGTAACATTTACCATGAAGCAGGACAACGATAGGTTACCACAAAATGGATCTGTGTTATACTATTTTCTCTAAACTGTTACATACACAAAGATAAAAATATAACACAACAATCCTTAATTCCTTTGACTTCTAGAATGAAACAGGAGTATAATAATTCTATAACAGAGGAACAAGTTAATCAAATTTTCAGTCGAGGTGAAAAAAATGAGCAAGATTCCTTATGAAGTATACACGGAAGAAGTAGAAGCTTTGTCCGTGCTCTCGCCAGACGGTGAAATCGTTAACAAAGATAAAGTACCGGCTCTGTCCGACGACGAATTGAAAGAATTGATGTATCGCATGGTATTTACCCGTACTTGGGACGAACGTGCGATCAACTTGGGCCGCCAAGGCCGCCTCGGATTTTATGCTCCAGTTTCCGGGCAAGAAGCGACAATGGTAGGTAGTGAATTTGCGCTGGATAAACAGGACTTCATTTGCCCGGGTTACCGCGATATGCCGCAGCTCGTATGGCATGGACTTCCGCTTTATCAAGCTTTCTTGTATTCCCGCGGCCATCAACATGGCGGACAAATTCCAGAAGGCGTTAACGTACTTATGCCGCAAATCATCATCGGCGCACAAGTATTGCATGCGATGGGGATCGCCATGGGCTACAAGCTCAAAAAACAAAAACAAGTCGTTATCACTTACACCGGTGACGGCGGTTCTTCTGAAGGTGACTTCTACGAAGCACTGAACTATGCTGGCGTATTTAAACTGCCGGTTATTTTCTTCGTACAAAACAATGGTTATGCCATCACGACACCGTTCTCCAAGCAAACTGCGGCTTTGTCGATCGCGCACAAAGCAGTGGCTGCCGGGATCCGCGGCGTGAAAATCGACGGGATGGACGTGTTTGCTGTTATCAGCGCGGTGCGTGAAGCTGCTGAACGTGCTCGCAACGGCGAAGGTGCGACTTTGATTGAAGCCGTAACTTATCGTTTCCGTCCGCACTCTCTGTCTGACGACACTTCGAAATACCGGACGAAGGAAGAAGAAGGTCAATGGAGTGAGAAAGACCCGATCGCTCGTCTGGCCAAATACTTGGAGAAGAAAGGTCTTTGGACTGAAGAAGATACTGCTCGTGTGAAAGAAGAAGCGAAAGCAAAAGTAAACGAGCATATTAAGAAAGCAGAACAAACGGAAAAAATGACAATTCCAGGCCTGATCGACAGCATGTTTGAAGTAACGCCTAAACACCTGGAAGAGCAAAAGGCCGATTTTCAATAAACGTACGTGTGTATTTTAGTCTGATCGTTCTATAGAGGAGGATACAAGCAATGGCACAAATGAATATGAAAGAAGCGATTCGCGACGCCTTGCGCGTCGAACTGCAACGCGATCCAAATGTTCTGATTTTCGGCGAAGACGTAGGTAATGTCGGCGGGGTGTTCCGTGTAACGGAAGGTCTGCAAAAAGAATTTGGGGAAGAGCGCGTCATGGATACGCCGCTCGCGGAATCCGCTATCGGCGGTTTGGCGGTAGGTTTGGGGATCCAAGGCTTCCGTCCAATCGCGGAAATTCAGTTTGTTGGCTTTATTTTTGAAGCATTGGACCAAATTCTCGTACAAGCGGCTCGGATGCGTTACCGTTCCGGCGGACGTTATCACTCTCCGATCGTGTTCCGTACTCCGTTTGGCGGCGGCGTAAAAGCGGCTGAACTGCATACTGATGCTTTGGAAGGCCTGATTGCCCAAACTCCGGGGATCAAGCTGGTTGTTCCTTCGAACCCTTATGACGCAAAAGGTCTGTTGATCTCTGCGATCCGCGATAACGACCCTGTATTCTTCATGGAACACTTGAACTTGTATCATGCGTTCCGCGAAGAAGTACCGGAAGGTGAATATACCGTTGAACTGGGCAAAGCGAAAGTCGTTCGTGAAGGCACTGATGTAACGATTCTTGCTTATGGTCTCATGGTTCATACCGCTATGAAAGCAGCAGAAGAACTGGAAAAAACCAAAGGCATTAAAGCTGAAATTATCGACCTGCGCACCCTGGTGCCGCTGGACATCGATACAATCGTTGCCTCTGTGAAGAAGACGAACCGCGCTATCATCGTTCAAGAAGCGCAAAAATCGGCTGGTATCGCTGCGGAAGTCATCGCGCAAATTAACGAAAAGGCGATTCTGCACCTTGAAGCTCCTGTACTGCGTGTCGCTCCTCCGGATACGGTTTATCCGTTCGCGCAAATCGAAGATCAATGGCTGCCGTCTCCGGCTCGCGTGATCGATGGCGTTAACAAAGTGCTGGAATTCTAAAACGAAGAACAAAATAGGAGGTCTTTCCTGTGGCGAAGTTTGAATATCGGTTCCCTGAACTGGGCGAAGGCTTGCATGAAGGTGAAATCATCAAAATGCACATCAAGCCAGGGGACAAAGTAACGGATGAAGATATCATCATGGAGGTACAAAACGATAAAGCGATCGTTGAAGTGCCTTGTCCTGTGAATGGTGTAGTACAAGAAGTGTTTGGTAAAGACGGTGCCGTATTCCGTGTAGGTGAAGTGGTTGCCGTTATCGAAGCTGAAGGCGACATTCCTGAACAAGAAGGGGCTCCAGCTCCAGCAGCTGAAGCAAGCGCACCGGCTGCCGCTGCAGCTCCGGCTCCGCAAGCAGCTGCTTCGTCTAACAAATTCGAATACCGCTTCCCTGAGCTTGGCGAAGGTTTGCATGAAGGGGAAATTATCAAAATGCATATTAAACCGGGCGACAAGGTAACGGATGAAGATATCATTATGGAGGTTCAAAACGACAAAGCGGTCGTTGAAGTTCCATGTCCGGTTAACGGTACGGTTCTGGAAGTGTTCGGTAAAGACGGTGCGGTGTTCCGCGTAGGCGAAGTTGTGGCTGTCATCGATGCTGAAGGCGATCTGCCTGAACAAGCTGCAGCTCCTGCACAAGGGCATGATGCTCCTGCTGCTGCAGCAAGTGCACCAGCCGCAGCCGCTGCTCCTGCAGCTCCAAACCGCGAAATCCTCGCTACGCCTGGCGTTCGTAAATATGCTCGTGAGCAAGGCGTTGATCTGTCGCTGGTACCAGGGACAGGCAAAGCCGGTAAAATCACGAAAGAAGACGTTGATAACTTCAAGAAAGGTGGAGCTGCTGCTGCTGCTCCGGCTCAAGCTGCTGCACCTGCACCAGCCGCTGCTCCAGCCCAAGTTGCAAAAGCACCTGCTGCACCAACAGCGATCGCAACAGAGGGCGAAGAAGAACGCGTTCCGTTCAAGGGTATCCGCAAAGCAATTTCCAACGCGATGGTGAAATCGGCTTACACAGCTCCGCATGTCACCATTATGGATGAAGTAGATGTAACGGAACTGGTTGCTTTCCGTACTCGCATGAAACCAATCGCTGAGAAGAAAGGCATTAAAGTTACGTATCTGCCGTTCATCGTTAAAGCGCTGGTGGCCGCTTCTCGTCAATTCCCGGCTCTGAACGCTTCGATCGATGAAGCGAACAACGAGATCGTTTATAAGAAATATTACAATATCGGTATCGCAACTGACACCGATAACGGCTTGATTGTTCCGGTGATCAAGGATGCGGATCGGAAGAGCATCTGGATGATCGCTGAAGCGATCAAAGACCTGGCATCCCGTGGTCGTGAAGGTAAACTGGCACCTCACGAAATGAAGGGAAGCACGATTTCGATCACAAACATCGGTTCTGCTGGCGGTATGTTCTTTACTCCGATTATTAACTACCCTGAAGTCGCGATCTTGGGTACGGGTCGTATCAGCGAAAAACCGGTAGTTAAGAACGGTGAAGTCGTTGCAGCACCAGTTATGGCCTTGTCGCTTAGCTTCGACCACCGTCTGATCGACGGTGCGACAGCACAGAACTTTATGAACTATATCAAACAGCTGCTCGCTAACCCAGAGCTGCTCGTTATGGAGGTGTAATCGTCAATGGTAGTAGGAGACGCTTCTATTGATATTGATACATTAGTTGTTGGGGCAGGTCCCGGCGGATATGTGGCGGCCATTCGTGCCGCCCAACTCGGGCAAAAAGTGCTCATCGTCGACAAAGCAGAGCTTGGCGGCGTTTGCTTGAACCGCGGTTGTATCCCATCCAAAGCGCTGATTGCAGCAGCTCATCAATTTGAATCTGCTCAGCATGCGGAAGTATTTGGGGTTAAGGCGGAGAAAGTCACCGTTGACTTCAAGAAAACTCAAGAATTCAAAAGCGGTGTCGTGAAGAAAATGACCCAAGGCGTTACCGGTCTGCTGAAAGGCAACAAGATCGAAGTTTTCAACGGTGAAGTTATGTTCATCAATGAAAGCGAAGCTCGTTGCTTCAACGATCATGAATCGCCGCGTTATCGCTTCAAACATTGCATTTTGGCAACCGGCTCCCGTCCAATTGAGCTGAAACCTTTCCCGTTTGGTGGACGCATCCTGTCCTCGACGGAAGCGTTGGAACTGCAAGAAGTACCAAGCAGCCTCATCGTGATCGGCGGCGGTTATATCGGTGCCGAACTCGGTCAAATGTACTCTAAATTCGGCACGAAAGTGACGATTATCGAAGGTATGGATACCGTACTGCCTGGCTTTGATAAAGACATGACTCGCCTGGTTGCCAAGAACATGGCGAAAACCGGCATCGAAATCGTGACGAATGCGAAAGCTGAAAGTGCAGAACAAACGGATAAGAACGTAACGGTGAAATATTCTGTAAACGGTGAAACCAAAGAAGTAACTGCTGATTACCTGTTGGTAACAGTAGGTCGTCGTCCGAACACTGACGGCGATTTGGGTCTGGATCTGGCTGGCGTTGAGTTGACTGACCGCGGTTTGGTGAAAGTTGACCATCAAGGCCGCACCAGCAACCCGAAAATTTTCGCGATTGGCGATATCGTAGCGGGCCCAGCGCTTGCGCACAAAGCTTCCTATGAAGGGAAAGTTGCTGCCGAAGCAATCGCAGGACTTCCTTCCGTGGTGGACTACAAAGCGATCCCAGCGGTCGTATTTACCGATCCAGAATGTGCCAGCGTAGGGCTGACGGAGTCGGAAGCGAAAGAGAAGGGCTACAAAGTCAAAGCCGGCAAGTTCCCGTTTGCGGGCAACGGTCGCGCAACTTCTCTGAATCAGCCTGACGGCTTCATCAAGATCGTCGCTAACGCGGATAACCATGTTGTACTCGGCGCGCAAGTCGTAGGGATCGAAGCATCCAACCTGATCGCTGAGCTGGGTCTCGCGGTTGAAATGGGTGCAACGCTCGAAGATATCTCGCTGACCATCCACGCTCACCCAACCTTGGGCGAAATCGTAATGGAAACTGCAGAGCTGGTCGAAGGTCATCCAATCCACGTCATCTCTCGCTAAGTTTAGCGTACGTCTCTCCCACTTCTTCTAGAAGTGGTTCATCTCCTAATATTTTGGGCAAGACCGAGGTTACGGTCTTGCCTTTTTTTTAATTGCTTTATTTCACTCCAAGCCGCATCCGATAGCCAAACAGAATCCGTCGACGTTCTCCGCCAAATCCTTGTTTCACTTGCTTGCGAAAATGCTCGGCAGCGGTTAGAATCTCGTCTGAGCCTAATTTCAAGGCAGTTTGTACTCCACCTTGACTAAGGGCCAAGTTCGCATACCGATCTGCATCACAGTCCTCCCAATGGTGGAAGACGATCTCACGGGAATATCGGAACAGGCCGCTCTTGCGGATTTGCTGCAAATGCTGGTCCTTTGGCCATTTATAAGCTTCTTTCCCGGTCTCACTTAGTTCGCTGGCTCGTTGGTCAGCTAGCTTGGTGAGCTCTTCGTAAGCTTGCTCTAGCTCGGGCGAAACAACCGGTGGCCAATCGCAATCGTATGCAGCAAAAATGCCTCCAGGACACAATACCCGAGCGAACTCCTGCAGTGTGGGTTGCGGGTCCATCCAGTGAAAGGATTGTGAGCACGTAACCAGATCAACGGAGGAGGCTTCCAATGGCAGTTCATAGGACAAGCCTTTCACAAATTGAAGCTGCTGTGGCTTGCCGACTTCCTGCCAACGGTTGATCGCTACGGCACGCATATCATCGTTGGGTTCAATCCCTACGATTTGCTTCGCACGCTCCAACCAAATAAAAGAGGAGAGACCGGTACCGCAGCCAACATCTGCAACGACCTCGGGGCGGCGTCCTAAATACATCGTGAGGATGTCAATCAAATCAACTGGAGCTTTGGGGCGGTTTTGGTCATACAAATCACTGAACCCAGTGAAACGTTCAATGTTGTTTTGGCGGATTTGTTCGCTCATCGGGCAACTCTCCTTTTATTCGCAAGACGAAAGTTATTCCCAAATTATACCGCAAAAAAGGTTCTTGGTCGCGTAGACCAAGAACCCTTGTTACGTTTAAATCAATAAATTAATGCCCGATTGATCAGCCTTCCCTAAATAATAGCCAACGCCGCCGATTTTGACCCCGTCGATCAACTCTTCCTGGCGGATGCCCATCAAGTCCATGGACATCTGGCAGGCTACGATTTCAACCCCTTGCTCCATGGCAGTGGTCATCAATTCCTCCAGGGACGAGACGTTATTCTGTTTCATCACGCCACGAATCATCTTCGCCCCGAATCCAAGCATATTCATCCGGGAAAGCGACAATTTGCGGCTGCCGCGTGGCATCATCATGCCGAACATGCGGCCGATGAAGGTTTTGGCGACGGGAACCTTTTCCGATTTGCGCAGAATGTTCAGACCCCAGAAGGTAAAGAACAACGTAACCTTCTTGCCGCTGGCCGCTGCGCCATTGGCGATAATAAACGAAGCGATCGCCTTATCTAAATCGCCACTGAACACAATCATCGTTGTGCCTTCCGGTGAGGACGCCAGTTGCGTGGTTACTGTAGTGTCAGACTGAGCTGGGCTTTCCTTCCGCAAGTAGGCTTCGATGATCCCATCTGCACGCTTGGTGACCTGGAGCACCTGATGTTTGGACATGGTCGCCCAGGCCTGCACATCCTCATAGAAACCAGGATCCGATGCGGTGACGTGCAGAGTTTGTCCGGATTCCAAACGGTCCATTGCTTGTTTCACTTGAATCAACGGGCCTGGACAGCATAATCCACAAGCGTCTAGCTCTGCATCAGCCTGCAGCGGGGCTGGGGCTTCGTTTGGTGCAGCCGAATGACGTTCAGTCTGCGGTACAGCCGGATCTGCCTTTGCTGCGGCAACCTCCATTTTTGCCGCAGGATCTGTGGGAAGTTTCTGTGAACTTGCCCGGCCAGGCTGGTAATTCGCCATTTGATACAGCTTGTAACCGCCGGTGAGGTTGCGAACCCTGAAACCTTTTTGCTGCAGAATCCGAGAGGCGGTGTACCCGCGCAGCCCCACTTGGCAGTAGACCCAAATCTCCTTGTTGGCATCCAGCTCACTTAAGCGATCGCGTAATTCATCGACCGGGATGAGCAAGGAGCCGGGGATATGACCGTTGGCATGCTCCATTGCCGAACGAACGTCCACCAACATGGTGGTCTGTTCATCCCGAGTCGCCAAATCCTGAGGAACATACACGCGCACTCTTCCGCTCAAGATATTCTCCGCGGTATACGCTGCCATGTTGACCGGATCCTTCGCTGACGAGTAGGGAGGGGCATAGGCCAGCTCCAGCTCGGCCAGATCCGCTACCGTCCCGCGGAAACGAATCGCCGTGGCGATATCATCAATCCGTTTATCTACCCCGTCATAACCAACAGCTTGCGCACCAAGCAGCATTCCATCAGGCTGAAACAGCAGCTTGATCGAGAGCGGGGTAGCGCCGGGATAATAAGAAGCATGGGAGCTGGGATGAACGACAGTGACATGGTAAGGGATGCCCATCCGTTGCAGTGTTTTCTCATTGTTCCCGGTCGCTGCTCCGGTGAGGCCAAATACTTTAATGATGGACGTGCCTTGCGAGCCTTTGTAGGTGGTCCCTAGACCACAGACATTGTCCGCGGCGATCCGTCCTTGCTTGTTCGCAGGTCCAGCGAGAGGGATCGCTGTTTTCGAGCCATTGACGAAATCAACGACTTCAACTGCATCCCCAACGGCATAAATGTCAGGAATGCTCGTCTCCAGTTTATCGTTTACGAGAATATGTCCTCGTGGGCCAAACTCGATACCGGTATCCTTCAGAAAAGCCGTATCCGGCTGTACGCCAATCGCCAATAACACGAAATCAGCAGAAACTTCGCGGCCGTCCGAAGTCTGAACCGTAATGCGGTTTCCTTGTTCAATAAACGAGGTGACGGTCTGCGACATCAGCAGCTTTACGCCGTGATCCTCCAGTTCTTTGGCCAGGACACCCGCCATTTCGGGATCAAACGGCGCAAGAATTTGCGGGCCGCCTTCAATTAACGTAACATCAAGCCCGATTTCTCTTAAGTTCTCGGCCATTTCCACACCGATAAACCCGCCGCCGATGACGATGGCCGAAGCCGCGTTCTCCTCAGCAACCCTTTGTTTGAGGCGGTCGGTGTCCGGAATATTCCGCAGCGTATGAATTCGATTGCTCTCGATGCCGGGAAGATTCGGGCGGATGGGTTTCGCGCCGGGTGATAATATCAAGGCATCGTAGCTTTCTCGGTACTCACCGCGTTCTTTGTTGCGGACCAGCACTGTTTTGGTCGTTGGATCGATTCCGATCACTTCGCTTTCCGTACGAACATCGATGTTGAAACGGCGATGCATCGCTTCCGGTGTTTGCACCAACAGCTTCGAGCGTTCCTTGATGGAATCACCGATGTAGTAGGGGAGCCCGCAGTTCGCGAACGAAATATAAGGATCCCGTTCAAACATAATGATATGCGCTTCTTCATCCAGACGGCGAAGTCTTGCAGCCGCAGAGGCGCCGCCGGCAACGCCTCCCACAATGATTACCTTTTTGCTCATCTTATTATTGTTCCTCCTCGAATAAATGGCGAACCAATTTGATGACTCTCTCATTCGCCAGATGATAGTTAACTTCCAATCCGCTGCGTTCGGCTTCAACGATGCCTAAGCTGCGCAGTTTTTGCAGGTGTTGGGATACGGTCGATTGCGGCAGATCCAAACACTCTTGCATGTACGTCACATTGCAATGCTGCTTCTCCAGCAAGCCGCGGACGATACATAACCGAACCGGATGCGCCAAGGCTTTCAGCATTTCTGCTGTTTCCTGATAGGCTTTGAAATGGTTATCCATGCAGGTGCACCTCACTATAATCGTATCAATCGCTATATTGTAATATTACGATATATCGATATAATTTGCAACTAAGTACTACTTGCGTTAGATACAGTTATTAGTAAGGTCCATTTAGTGAGGTCCATGACCAGACAAGATCAGAATGGGGAAGGTCAGGGCCAAGGTGAGGTCGTACTGGACTATCCTGTAGATGCCGAGGATACAAACAGGGCCTGGAGGGTAGATACCAGGAGGAGGTGATCCCAGAGATATTATCCTTTCTGATTGCGGCTCAAACGACCGGTAAGGGGAGAGGAATCGGGGTGAACCTGTCGGCACCCTATTGGCGAATGAAGATTGTCTAGAGCACCGACAGGAGAAATGAAGGAAAATTGAATTCCTTCTATTTTGGCAGTTTTGCAGATGCGTTCGTGATGATCCGGGAGATTTGCTTCTCCCAATCGTAGACTTTCGCTAAAGAAGTGTGAATGGCTTTCGTTTGATCATATACGGTCTTCAACTCCAATGCAGCGACAATGGCGTCACCGCGCTTGACACTGGCTTTATACCGCTTGTCAGCCGCCGAAAGGTGTTTTCGCGCGGCGGCGACGGATTTGTTTTCGGCGGTGATCTGCTTTTTTAACGTTTGCACGGGAGTGAGCGCATCTTTCACGACTTTGACTTTGGCGGTTTTCGCTTTCTTAGCAGCGGCTAACGCATCCTTTTTCGCTTTAATTTCTGCCGAAGCAGCAGTTGCCGCAGGCTTCAACTTGTTGCGCTTCAATTCCAATAAATCAGCGGTTTTCTTATCCTTGCGTTTCTTGGCTGCTGTCACTTGCTTGCCCAATGATTTGTATTCCTCTAGCAAGGAGGCATGCTTCCGCTGCAATGACTCGGATTCCTGTGTCAGGCGAGTGATGGTAGCTTGATCAATGACTTTGAGCTTCGCATTGATGGCAGCCAAAGCGTCGTTATTCTTCTTGCGCAGTGCTGAAATTTCGAGGCTCTCCTGTTTAACCAACGTTTGTACCGCGGTTAACCCATCATACATCGCGTCTATTCCACTCAAGGCAGCATCCCAAGAGCTTGCAGCATACGTCGGTCGATATCCGCCTAACATTAGTGAAATCGTGATGACCGTCAGCAACAGCAGTTTGATCGAACTTCTCCACTTCATAACCGTCAACTCCATCCTATATGAATTTGCCATTCTCATAGAAACGCAAAAAAAGCACCTGCAAGAAAGGCGATATCGCCAGACTTGCGAGGTGCTTCACTCGCTTGATTCTATATGATTTTGGCATATTTAACTATAAACTACCAGCTCCCAAAAGTCAATCCTCTTTACGAACTTACGTTCTGTAGAGTAGGGTCTGAGGTATTGGCACAAGCGGAATTGGCATACTATGGTTAAACTTTAAAGAGGGTGAACAACATGCGATTCAAGTTCTTGTGGAGCGGGCGAATCTGTTTCTGGCTTCTGATCTTTGTCATATGTCTATTGCTGGGTGGTTGCCGTTCAACCTCGAATCCCAAAGAAGCGGATCTACTGCATATCCAATCAACAAACAACACTTTCAACGGAAAAAAGAAGGTTATTTTTGTCCTGGTTGACTCCCTTATGGACCAATTGATTCAACGCGGAATTGAGCATAATGAGCTCCCCGCCTTTCAATATCTCATTCAGCATGGCCAATATTATCCTGATATGATCAGCTCTTTTCCGACCATGTCCATCTCGATTGACAGCACGCTGCTTACCGGGCGTTACCCGGATGCTCATCATGTGCCGGGCTTAACCTGGTATCCGCATCAGGGACAGAAAGTGATAGGTTATGGCTCAGCTCCCGTTGAAATTTTGCGCCGCGGGACGAAGTCCGTTTTGACACATGCGTTAAAAGATTTAAACAATCAGCACTTAAACCCCGATGTGCCAACTAAATATGAGGATTTGAAGCAGTTGGGCTTCACCTCCGGATCGGTGAACGGATTGGTTTACCGAGGGATGACCTCACACCAAATCGACTTGCCGCAACCGTTACGCGAGCTTGTTCCGCTGGACTTGCCTTTTCAAGTGAAAGGGCCGGATTTTCTGGCTTTCGGGGCATTGTCGAACCCGCTTGACGGGGTGACGAATTTGCCTGACGGGCCTGCGGACCGGATGGGCTTTAATGATCGATATGCGATTGGAGTGGCAAAATACTTGATCCAAACCGGTCAATTGCCCGATTTTTTGCTGATTTATTTGCCGGACCTGGATGGAAAGTTGCACAAACGCGGCCTTACCGATCGTGAAGGCATCAAGGAGACGGATCGTCGACTAAAAGAGCTGCTGGATGCTTATGAATCTCGAGCACATGCGTTACACGATACGATTCTGATCGTTGCGGGAGATAGTGGAATGAGCCAAGTATTGCCCAAAGAACAACAGCCTGTAATTGATTTACCCAAGCTGTTACAGCGGTTTCACGTGTTACCGACTGGCCAAACCATGAACTCATCCACCGAAATTGCCCTCGCTGTTAACGACACGATGGCCTACGTCTACAGTTTGAAACCGGAGAATTCGCTGAAGGAGATCGCCGATGTATTGAGGAACGACCCACGAATCGACCTCATTACCTGGCAAGAAGATGGCTGGATTCATTGTGTAAACGCGGGGGATCCGACATCGATGAGATTCAAAGCAGGCGGGGATTGGATCGATCCTTATCATCAATCCTGGACCGTTCAAGGGACGGAGCAGATACTTGATTTGAAGCGAGAGAGCACAAGCAGACGCAACAAATCACGCCATATTACGTATGGAAAATATCCTGATCCGCTGCGTCGCCTTCAAGGCGCTTTACAATCCCACGAAGGGCGATTTCTTATCGTCACCGCCAAACCGGGGTATGAGCTCGCGGAAGCTGGAGCCCCGACACATTCCGGTGGCGGAGCGCATGGGGGGCTGGATGCGTCCGCATCGCTGGTGCCTCTGATCATCTACGGGACGGAGAAGCGGCCGGAATTTTTACGAATCGTCGATTTGAAGGCTTACTTACTCGATTTGTTAAAGTCGGAAAGTCGCAAATAAATCTGCTATAATAGGATGGATTAGTAGACCAATGTGACGGGGTGTTAGAACCATGAGAAAATATTTGGATTTGCTGGAGGATGTTCTGGAGAACGGAACGCCCAAAGAAGATCGGACGGGTGTAGGGACACGCTCGGTCTTCGGCCGGCAGCTGCGGTTTGACTTAAACGAAGGCTTCCCGTTGGTAACGACCAAACGGATTCATTTGAAATCAGTAATTCACGAATTGCTGTGGTTCTTGCGCGGCGATACGAATATTGCTTATCTTAAGGAACATGGCGTTCGGATTTGGGACGAGTGGGCGGATGAGAATGGCGATCTCGGCCCGGTATACGGGTCGCAATGGCGTTCTTGGGAAGCCCCGGACGGCCGAAAAATCGATCAAATCGCAAACGTGGTGGAAGCGATTAAGAAAAATCCGGATTCTCGCCGCCATTTAGTAAGTGCTTGGAACGTAGCTGAAGTCGATCAAATGAAGCTGCCGCCATGCCATTTTGTTTTTCAATTTTATGTGGCCAACGGCAAGCTGTCCTGTATGTTGACGATGCGCTCGGTGGACACTTTCCTTGGCCTGCCGTTTAATATCGCAAGTTACGCGCTGCTGACCCACATGATCGCCCAGCAATGTGACCTGGAGGTTGGCGAATTCATCTGGTCCGGCGGAGACGTGCATATTTACAACAACCATATCGAGCAGGTAAAAACCCAATTGGAACGCGAGCCTTACCCATTGCCGAAGCTGGTGATCAAACGGAAACCGGAATCAATCTTCGACTATAAGTACGAGGATTTTGAATTCATCGATTATAAGTATCATCCGACGATCAAAGCAACGGTTGCTGTGTAACATTGACGGAGGACGGAGGGATCGATCGGAATGATCACGCTTATTTGGGCGATGTCCAGAAATGGGGTTATTGGCCGGGATAATCAGCTGCCCTGGAGGCTGCCGGCGGACTTAAAGTTTTTTAAAGCGAATACAACTGGGAAAACGATCGTGATGGGACGCAAGACTTGGGAATCCATGGGCAGTAAGCCGCTCCCAAACCGGCATAGTGTCGTGATGACAGGGGATCCTTCTTTCACAGCGGAAGGCGCGGATATCGTCCACTCCGTGGAGGAAGCGTTAACCTACACGGATCGGGGAGAGCTGATGGTCATCGGTGGAGCGGGGGTGTTCCAGCACTTCCTGCCCCTCGCGGACCGGCTGATCGTGACCCGAATCGATGAGGATATCGAAGGGGATGTGTTTTTCCCTGACTTTTCATGGGAAGATTTTGAATTAGTCCATGAGGAACAGGGAGTAAGGGACGAGAAGAATCCCTATGATTACCGTTTTCTTACTTACGAACGCCGCAAATGATGTGATAATAAGTACAAATTATCGTATCATTAATCCATTAATAACATTTCCCCCGAATGCTAACATCAAGATACATTGATGACGGCGTATGAAAAGTTTTCGATTGCCCGGATCGGGCGACTCGCGACTTTTTGTATCATGTGACATGATAACGGATGGGGGAACTTGTGATGTCTACACCAACAGGATTTATGGAGTTCAAACGCGAACTTCCCGGGGACCGGAGCCCGTCCGAACGGGTGAAGGACTGGGAAGAATTTCATAAGCATATGTCCGAGGAGGATTTGCGCATTCAAGGCGCACGCTGCATGGATTGCGGCACGCCTTATTGCCACACGGGCATTGATATGGCCGGCGGGACAGCAGGCTGCCCAGTACACAACTTGATTCCGGAGTGGAATAATCTGGTATACCGTAACCTCTGGAAGGAAGCGCTGGACCGTTTGCACAAAACCAACAACTTCCCGGAATTTACGGGGCGAGTTTGTCCGGCCCCTTGTGAAGGCTCTTGTACCGTAGGTCTGATCGGAGAGCCGGTCACGATCAAGACGATTGAACAGGCCATTATCGATAAAGGTTTCGAAGAAGGCTGGGTTGTTCCTGAACCTCCGGAGAAGCGGACAGGCCGTAGAGTGGCCATTGTTGGCTCCGGACCTGCAGGTCTTGCTTGCGCTGCCCAATTAAACAAAGCGGGCCATGAAGTAACGGTCTATGAACGTGCAGACCGAATCGGCGGTCTTCTGGTATACGGGATTCCAACGATGAAGCTGGACAAAGCAGTTGTACAGCGCCGCGTGGATTTGTTGGCTGCCGAAGGCGTGAAATTCGTAACAAATACGGAAATCGGCAAAGATATTAAAGCCCAGCAGCTTGTAGATGAATATGACGCGGTGGTACTGTGCGGCGGGGCAACCAAACCACGTGAATTTAATATCGAAGGCAGCGATTTGAACGGGGTGCATTATGCGATGCCGTTCTTAAACGGGACGATTAAGAGCTACCTGGACTCCGGGTTAACCGACGGGAACTTTTTGTCCGCAGAAGGAAAGGATGTTATCGTCATCGGAGGCGGGGACACTGGCTCGGACTGCGTAGCGACGGCGCTTCGCCACGGTTGCCGCAGTGTGACGCAATTTGGTACCCATGCGAAAGCTCCGCTGGAACGGGACCCGATCAACAACCCTTGGCCGCAATTTCCGAACGTGTACACGCTCGATTACGCCCAGGAAGAAGCCAAAGCGTTGTTCGGTAAAGATCCACGGGAATTCTCGATCATGACAACGAAATTTGTAGGCGACGAAAACGGCAACCTGAAAGAGCTGCACACGGTGCAAATTCAGCGGATCGTCGATGAGACTGGACGGAAAATCTATCAGCCGATCCCAGGCACTGAGCGCGTCTTCCCAGCGCAACTGGCGCTGATTGCTATCGGGTTTGACGGTCCAGAATCGACGCTGGCGGATGAGCTGGGTCTTGAACGAGACCGCCGGACGAATGTGAAAGCGAAATACGGCCAATTCAAAACGAATGTCGATAAAGTGTTTGCCGCAGGCGATATGCGCCGGGGCCAAAGCTTGGTCGTATGGGCGATCAACGAAGGCAGAGCTGCGGCACGCGAAGTCGATAAATATCTGATGGGTTCGACGGTGCTGGTATAATCTCACCAACGAGCCGCAACATTTTGACAGGACGATCCCTGGGTCAATATGCTATAATAGGTACTAGCTTACTAGAGCTGCGCGTAGCGCGGCTCTTTTTTAGATTTGAGAGACAGAGGAAGAGGGGCCCGAAAGCATGAAAACGCTCGTAATTGCCGAAAAACCGGATATGGGACGGACGATCGCCGCTGTAATTGAGCCGAAGGCGAAAAACCACCGATCCTACCTGGAGGGAGAGCGCTACATCATTACTTGGGCGATAGGTCATTTATTAGGTTTGGCCGAACCGGACGCCTATGACGAAAAGTACAAACGCTGGAATTTCAACGACCTGCCGATTCTGCCGGATCGATTCAAGATTGTGCCGAATCCGCGCACAAAAGATCAGTTGAAGACGATCGGCGAGCTCGCAAAACGTTGTGATACGATTGTAAATGCATGCGATGCCGCCCGCGAAGGACAGTACATCTTTGCGTTAATCCAACAGCAGCTCAAGTTAACCCAGCCTGTCAAGCGCTTGTGGATTTCCGACTTGACCAATGAAAGTATTGCCAAAGGGTTTGCCGAGCTGCATGAAGCGTCCGAGTTCGAGAACTTAACGCAGGCCGCGCGGGCGCGCAGTGAAGCAGATTGGCTGATCGGAATGAACGCGACGCGTGCGTTTACGACTAAACATCGGGAGCTGCTGTCCGTCGGCCGGGTCCAAACTCCAGTGCTGGCGCTGATCTATGACCGGCAGAAGGAAATCGAAAACTTTGATTCACTGACTTATTATGAAATCAAAGCGGAATTTAAGCAGGATACCCGTATGTATACCGGAAGCTGGCAAGGGGACCGGTTGACGGATAAGGAGAAGGCGGAGGCCATTGCAAAGAAGGTTCGCGGCAAGGAAGGGCGCATCACCGAATACGAAGTGAAAGACACGAAAGAATATCCGTACAAGCTGTACGATTTGACGTTGCTGCAGCGGGAGGCAAATGCAAAGTTCGGCTATTCTGCCAAGAAGACGCTGGACATTGCCCAGGCGCTCTATGAACGCCATAAGGTGATCTCCTATCCGCGGACAAGCTCCAACTATGTGACCGAGCAAAATATCGATGGGATGCACAAGGTGCTACATATGCTGAAATCGTCGAGCTATAAGGAGCTGGCGGAAGGCGGACGTCCGAACCTGGTGCATGTCGGCAACAAGGCGGTGTGCAATCCGTCTCGGGTAGAGGATCACCATGCGATCCTTCCGACGCTTCGGCGTCCGGGCACGTTAAGCAAAGAGGAGCAGAACATCTACGATCTTGTGATCCGGCGCTTCTTGTCCCATTTCTATCCGGCGGCAGAATATAAACAACACACTGTACTCACTGAGGTGGAAGGCGAAACGTTTAAAACCAACGTGAAGGAGCTGTTGTCGCTGGGGTGGAAGGTATGTCTTCCTGGTGATGACGGAGCGAAAGCCGGAAAAGGACGAGCCAAGAAGAAAGACGAGGAAGAAGAAACCGAAGAGCTGATCAGCGAACCGTTCGAGATCGACCGTAACCGTCCAGTGCAATGTACAGACGCCGAGGCGAAGGAGAAAGCAACTCAGCCGCCAAAGCATTATACCGAAGGCACGCTGCTTAAAGCGATGGAAAGCGCCGGGAAAAATTTGGAGAACGAGGAGCTGCGCGAAGCGATGAAGGATGCGGGTCTCGGTACTCCGGCCACTCGGGCAGCAACGATTGAGCGGTTAAAGAACGTGGGATATATCACGATGCAGGGTAAAAAGATCACAGTGACGCAAAAAGGCCGGACCGCCGTTGAGCTAATTCGGCGCGCTGGTGTCGAGCTGCTGACCTCGCCGGAGATGACGGGGCAATGGGAGCGTCGATTATACCAGATTTCCAAGGGAGAAGCGGCGCGGGAGCAGTTTATGGAGAACGTGCGCCGATTCACCATCTCGATTATCGAGAAGGTGCGAACGCAGCAGAAAGCGGACGCCTCGATGTTCACGTCGGCAGAGACGGAGAAGGGTGGCCGGCGCGGAAGCCGAAGCAGCAGCGGCGGCAAAACGGGACGATCCGCCTCTTCTACAAGAGCAGGCGGGCGTCGTACAGCGCAAGCGACCACGAAGCAGCTGCCGGCAGGCACCCTTCAACCGTTGGCACCTTGCCCGCGCGAAGGCTGCGACGGTCAAATCATCGAAGGTCGCAGGGGCTTTGGCTGCACGCACTACAAGCAGGGCTGCGGCTTCGTTATCTGGAAGGAGTTCGGCGGCAAGAAAATCTCGCCGGCGATGCTAAACGCGCTGTTGACGAAAGGCCAAACTCAGCTGTTGACTTTCAAACGCGAGGGAAGCGAAGTCAAAGCCCGCATCGCTTTGGTTGATCGCACATCTGGCAAGCTGGAGCTCATGGAGGCGGAGCCTTCCCGAACTTAAGCGAAGACAAAAAACGGACCTTATAAGGTCCGTTTTTGTTTTTGAGTTTGATGTGTATGGTTAAAAATCACGAGCGGAACTTCGACCAAGGACGTAACGGTATGCATTTCCGAATCCCTGTCATGCTGAAGCTCCACAATATTGTACAACCACTCGTTGGGGATTTTAATGTAAATCGCCTTAATTCCGACGGAAAGGGCTGGCATGACATCCGTCCGCAGGCTGTTGCCGATCATCCAGGTTCGGGAACGGTCAAACCGCCGCGACTGAAGAATTTCTTCTAAGGCTTCCGCATTTTTGTGTTGGCGAATGTAAATCCGATCCTCAAAATACTCGGCCAATCGCATCTGCTCGATTTTACGCTGTTGGATCTCGGTATCTCCGCCGGTATACAAGTGCAGTTCATGACCTTGACTGCGCAGTAGATTTAAGGTTTCGACCATGCCGGGATACGGTTCGATAGGTTGCTCATAAACGCTAAGCCCCAGCTTCATCAGCCGTTCTTCTTCCTCCGGAAGAGTCTGTCGTCCCGTAACTCTAGCGAAATAGCGGTAGGTGTCAACCAACGATTCGGGAAAATGCGAGCTGGCAAAACCGATTTGATGGACTCCGGCTACATCAATTTCCGTTTGCTTCTCTCGGATCTCATTTGACGTAATACCGAATGTCTTAAACCAATCGGTCATTAGGTCAGCGAATTGGTCTAGAATTAGATCAAAATATTTATTGCAATAAACTAAGGTATCATCCAGATCAAAAATAATTTGTTGCGTCAAGGGCGTTTTCATATCTTACGGGTCACTCCTTATCCAAGAAACGCTTGTCTCTACGTATAGCTCTATCCTAACACAAGCGGAAGCGTCCCGCCAAAGCCAACTGCCTTGCTTAGTTCACAACTACAGCCGGATATAGGATTCTAGGAACATCTGGAGCTCCGCCGCTCCGTCTGGACGGATACTGAACTTCTCCGTATCTTGGGCGAGCAGATGGATGCGCAGCAGTCCGGCGACCCGGAGTCGCATCAAGTCGTGCATCAGCTGATCCTTAGGTTCGCCTAGATCCTTCAGCATATCTTGCATCGATTTGGGTTCGTCGGCAACATAGCGGAGTAGGCGCAAACGCTGCGGTTCGGCCAAGGCACGGGTCAACCGTTTTAACACCATCGGCGGTTCATCCTCATCAAGCTCCGGAATATCGAGCGGGTACTGGATGAACAGCACGTTTTCGTAGAAAACGTATGTATTTATCGGTCGAAAATGGATCGAAGGGGTTAACACGACCAACGAGATCGGCTTCAAAGGTTCCAGCACCAACCCGCCGGAGGCGTATTCGATCAGCGCGTCGGTGTCCATCTTTTGCAGCAGTGTATGCTTCTCGGCTGCATCTTCCTCCAGCAGCGGAAGAAATTGATGCTCGATAGGGCTCATATACAGCCGATGCCAGCATTTGAGCAGCGGGATATAGTTGCTTTGAATTCGCGCGATTGTCTCACTATTCACAGTGGGAATGTAGGTTTTAGTACGATCGTATAGGGACTCGACAGAGCTTTCTGCAATGTCGTTCAGAAATTGTGGGATATCGGTCGCTCCTTTTCGCTCCAAGGCCCAAACGTACAAAACGTCGTAGTCTGTGAACGGGTACTTGGCTGCTTCGACAAATTGAAGTCGCTCCTCCGGCGTGAGGCGAGTGTCTACCTCAGCTATCCATTCCAAGCCTACATCGAGATTGTTCACCCATTTTTGTGTAGTATATATCATAAAGCTGCTGATCAGTTCGTAGACCAAGGAATGGTCCACTTTCACGTCATAGGCCATGATTGAACTAACCTCCCAAAGAACTTTGCATTCAGATTCATTATGGCTTGTTCGGTAGTGGATTGTCTACTATAATGTTAAAGGATTATTCGGAAAATATTATTTGGGGAAAAGTCGTCAACATATTGACGATTTTTCTTTGTTTTTTAAGGAGTGTTTTTCATTTGGAAAGTTCGATCAGAAGGCATCACCGCATATTTACCCCAACCTTTATTCTGATCTCTGTCATTATTATCGCGGGGCTCAGTCAAGGACTGCTGCTGCCAGTGTTGTCCATATTTATGGAAGAAAGGGGGATTTCCTCCTCCGTAAATGGATTGCATGCTGCAGCTCTTTATGTCGGATCGTTTGCCATGTCGCTGGTGGCGGAGAAGCTGCTGCGACGAACCGGGTTTAAACTCTTACTGCTGAGCGGCGTCGTTCTCGTTATGCTGGCTTTGCCGGTGTTTTCGCTGGTCTCCGATCTAAGGTTGTGGTTTATTCTAAGATTGCTTGTGGGGATCGGGGATAGTGCGATTCATTTTACCTCGCAGCTCTGGATCATTCTTGTTTCACCTCCGGACAAAAGAGGCCGGAACATCTCCTTGTATGGGATGTCCTACGGATTAGGTTTCAGCATTGGACCGCTGGGCATCCGACTGCTGGATTACGGGCAAGCCGTTCCGTTCGTCTTGCTGGCGATCCTGTTCCTCATGATCGTGATCCTCGCCGCTATATATTTGCCAGATCGAGCACCGGAACCCGTTCGTCAGGAGGAAGCCGGTGCTCCGCGCAAGGTTCCGCAGATCTACCGGATGGCTTGGTTCGCCTTGCTGCCTGCCTTGCTATATGGTTATATGGAAGCTTCGATGAACAGCAACTTTCCGATATACGGCTTACGTTCAGGGCTTAGTGCGGCGGATATCGCGGCATTGCTGCCGTTCTTTGGCATCGGCGGTTTGATTCTTCAGCTCCCTCTGGGCATCTTAAGCGACCGGTTCGGCCGCAAAAAAGTGCTGATGACCGCAGGACTCACCGGCGGACTTCTGTTTCTCGCGGTTCCATTGGCGGGGAATCACTTTATGGCGTTGCTGCTACTGTTCATGGGTGCAGGCGGCTTGGTGGGTTCGTTCTTCTCGTTAGGCCTGGCGTATGCAGCGGATCTGCTCCCGCGTCATTTACTTCCGGTGGCCAATGTGATTGCATCCTTTCATTTTAACTTTGGCAGCATCATTGGCCCGAACCTCGGTGGAGCGGCCATGCAGTTAGGAGCGGCTCCGATGTTGTTTATGCTTCTGGGGTCGGCATATCTGTTGTTTTCCGCATCCGGGCTGGTGTTTCGGCCGGAACGTTACAAAAAAAGCGTAAATATGAACAGGCTGTAATGGATTTTCGTTGATTTTTCCAATACACTAAAGGGTAAGAAAAGGTAATGCAAATTTCATGTTAGTTCAAAAAAGTGATTAACAACTTGAGTACCTCTTAATCGTAAAAGGAGAAATCGGACATGATCAGAGTCAACCACTTGCAGAAATCGGTGGATGGAAATAAGAAGAAGGTGCTTCGCGATATTACCGTCCAGTTTGGTGCAGGGGAAATGATTGGCGTTGTAGGGGCCAGCGGCAGCGGCAAAAGCATGCTTCTTCGTTGCTTGGCGCTGCGAGAACGTTGGAACCGGGGCGATTATACCTGGAACGGGGATAAAGTGATTGAAGGCGGCGGACGCGGTTCACAGAAATACCGCTCCCAATGCGCCTATCTCGAACAGAACCCTTCCTTGTATCCGGAGAAAACCGCGCTCAAAAATGTCCTGATCGGACAAGCGGGTCAAACTCCGCTTCTGCGCCGACTGACCGGGATGGTACGATCGGACGATTACATGGGCGCGATGGACGAGTTGGAGAAGTACGGCCTGCTGGACAAAGCCCATGTTAAAGCTGGGAAGTTGAGCGGCGGCGAGCGCCAACGTGTGGCTATTTGCCGGGCATTGGTTCATGGGGCTAGCTTCCTGGCGGCGGACGAGCCGGTGATCGGGCTGGATCCTAAGTCGGCAGAACGCGTATTGGAGACGTTAAAAGAGCTGTGCACCCAGCAAAATAAGATCGTTATTACGGCATTGCCGCTGGAATTGGCAGAGCGTTACTGCACCCGGATCTGGGGACTGTCTGAAGGAGAGATCAAGCTTGACGTGTCCGGACGGCGGCTCTCGATGGAAGAGAAACGCCTGATTGATCTGGTATGAAACGAGTGATGAGTATGTTGACGAAGAGGAGATTATTAGCTTGGGCGGGAGCTTGCCTGCTTCTAATCCTTAGCGGCTGCAGCGTGATCAGCGATCCGAAGTCTTTGATGCAAACGCCGCAGCTCTCCACCGACCGTGCCTCGCTAATCAGCGTCATTAAGGCCGAACTGAAAGGCGGAGAGATCGTCTCACCGCGGGACGTCCGCAATATCAGCTCCATTCGCACACCTGACCTGAACAACGACGGGATCAAGGAGGCGGTTGTCTTCTATGAGACACCGGATGAAGCGGTGCGGATCCACGGCATGATTTTAGAGCATCAGGGCAATTCCTGGGCACTGAAGGTTCGCTTTGACGGCGAAGGCCAGGTCCTCGAAACGTTTGATATTCTGGACTTAAACGGCGACGGCAATTTGGAGATTATCGCTGGTTTCTCCAGCGGCTCCGATGAACTGCAGAAAGGATTAACCGTATATACTTACAATGGCAGTGAAGTCGAGAAGGCAATTGCGTTACCGTACAACTACTTTATGGTGGACGATTTAAATCAGGATAACATTCCTGATATCACGGTCGTGAACTTAAAACGCGAGCAGTATACGACGGTGACGACGTATCAGTATGATGGATCGTTTAAAGAACTAAGCCATCTGGAACTCGACGATCCGATTAGCGAGTATTATAATGCGGTCAGCGGCAACATTACGCCTAACCTGAAGGGGATTATTCTTGATGCAACGGTGGGAACCCATTCCGCCTTCTCGACGGTGATTGTGATGAAGGACGGGGAGCTTGTTAACCTGTTGCCTTCACAGGATATGACGCTCAAAGGGTATCCGATTCTCAGCGGTGACGTTAACAATGATGGACTGCTGGAAATCGGCATGTTGGAGAAGCCCAAAGGCTGGGAGTATATTTCATTTGATGAAATTCCGTGGCTGTTCTCCTATTACCAGTGGGATGAGAACGAAGGCCTCAAATTCGTCATGCAGCAATACATGGATATGGCTGGACGTTTCTACTTCAACTTCCCGAAAGAATGGCAAGGCAATGTAACGATCGATACGAAGTCCGACAAAAATGAGCACCTCATTTTCGTCAAGATCGATACAAATGAGCCTGTCGCGGAAATCCGCTTCTTTACGCTGTCGGAATGGGAGCGCAATAAAGGAGATTGGGAGCTGCTCGCACGGGATGCCGATAAGGCGATCGGGTTCCTCAGTCATACGGATTTAAAAGTCAACAAAGGCGAGACGGAAATTAAACGTTAAGCCGTTTTTTGAAAGAGGGGGCAACCAAATTGAGCAAAGTGCTGATTTTGGAGGACGAAGAGTCTATCCGTAGTTTTATCGTCATTAACTTGAAGCGGAACGGCTTCGATGTACTCGAAGCGGCGGACGGCAACGAAGCGTTAAGCAAGCTGCAAAGCGTTCCGGACATTGACATCGCGCTCCTCGACGTGATGGTGCCGGGGATTGACGGTTTTGAGGTGTGCCGGCGGATCCGCGAAACGAATGAACGGATCGGGATTATTTTCCTCACCGCTAAAGTGCAGGAGCAGGATAAGGTCTACGCGTTGTCCGTGGGCGCGGACGATCATGTCAGCAAGCCGTTTAGCCCAACAGAGCTGATCGCACGCATTCAATCCCTGCTGCGCCGGGTGAATGTTTACCGTGAGAGCAGTGCGAAGGTGACGTTTACGTCCGGACCGTTTACACTGGATTTGATCTCCAAGCAATTTAAGAAGAACGGGCAGCTGATTGAACTGACCCCGACAGAGTTTTCGTTGATTCAGTTTTTCCTGGAGAAGGAGAATACCCCGCTTAGCCGTGACGTCCTGTTGGATCACGTCTGGGGCAAGGAATATATGGGCGATCCGAAGATCGTGGATGTGAATATTCGTCGTCTGCGGCAGAAGATTGAAACGAATCCGTCCGAACCGGCTTTCCTGCAAACCGTGTGGGGGCACGGTTATAAGTGGAAAGGCGAGGGACAATGATCAAGAAAGGGATTGGACGGCAAATCGTCTTACACTATTTCATCGTTGTATTCGTAACCTTGTTTATGGTCGAGGTGATTTTCACATTGGCCATTCGCATGTATTATTACGATACGATCTATAATCACATGTCCAATCACTCGATGTGGGCTTCGGACTACTTCCAGAAGTTCGTCCGATTGAATGCGGAGGGGGATCCGGATTATTTTACGGAAATGCTCCGCACCTTTGAGCTGGATAATACCGAGCTGATGATTCTGGATCGCAACGGCGAGGTGAAGGCAAGCACCAATCCGTTCCAAGCTGATAAGGCGATTCAAACCAGCGATGTTCCGCAAGCGTTAGCCGGGAACGTTGGCAAATGGATCGGGCGGCAACCGACGACCGGCGAGCTGGTGATGGCCGTTTCAAGGCCGCTGCAGATCCAAGGGCATACGCAATACATCGTCCGTTACGTCACCTCGATGGAGTCAGTCAATTCCAAGCTGCTGAACTTGACCTTCATGTCGATTGCGGTTTCAGCGGCTGTACTGGCCATCGTTACGCTGTTTAGCATCGGATTGGCGAACTCGATTGTTAAGCCCATTAATAATATTCGTGCCGTATCGGCGCAAATGGCCCGAGGGAAGTTCGATGCGCGAATCAAGGGCAATTACCGTTATGAGCTTGGTGAACTGGCAGCTACCTTGAATTATATGGCCGAGGAGATCGTCCGCAGCAATCAGATCAAGGACGATTTTATCTCATCAATTTCACATGAGCTGCGCACGCCGTTGACGGGGATTAAAGGCTGGAGCGAGACGTTAACCTCCGGCGGCTTCGATCCAGAGGAGACGAAGATCGGGATGGGGATTATCGCGAAAGAGACCGATCGTTTGATTGGCCTCGTGGAGGAGATCCTTGATTTCTCGAAGCTGCAATCCAACGAGATGAAGCTCGTAATCGGAGAGGTGAACCTCAAAGAGCTGCTTCAAGAGACGATGCTCAACGTCTGGGCCAAAGCGGAGCAGAAGCATATTCAGCTGAAGCTCGAGGATAAAACGGACGGCACCGCTTTGGTAAGAGGCGACGGCAACCGACTGAAGCAAGTGTTCCTCAACGTAGTGGACAATGCGATCAAGTTCTCCCATGAACAAAGCTGGATTCATCTGGTGATTGATCGTATCGATGATGAACGCGTGAAAGTGGATGTCATCGATTCGGGGATTGGCATCAGTGAGGAATATTTAAACAAAGTGAAGGATCGATTCTTCCAGGTGAATCACCAAGGCGGCGGTACCGGGCTGGGGCTGGCGATCAGTCAGCAGTTGGTTGAGCTGCATCATGGGGAAATGGAAATTCAGAGTGAGCTTGGCGTTGGGACAACCGTTTCAGTCATCTTACCGCTGTTAAGCGATACCCGAACGGAAGAAGCTGTAACCGAATCGGAGACAAAACCTTAATAGTGATATAAAAAGAGAGAAAGAAACTTGTGGAGAGAGGGACTTACTATGACACAGCTTATCGATCAACTAGAAACCGCTCAGGGAACGCTTGACATCTCACTGGCAGGCGAAGAGGATTTGGAGACAGTGCAGGAGATATTAGTTGAAGCCGCGACTTGGATGCAAGAAAATGGTGTGAATCAATGGAACCCGCTGCAGTTTACGCCGGAACTGATTCGGTCGTACTTGGCAGACCGTGAAATATACCTGCTGCATGAGTCAGGCGAACCGGTGGCTTTGTTTACGCTGCAGGATTCAGATCCCGATTATTGGGGTGAGCTGAACGTTCCCGGTTACAGTTACCTGCACCGGCTTACGATCCGGTTGTCTTACCGCGGACGCGGGCTGAGCAGTGAAATTTTACGCTATGCAGCGAAACGTTCCAAGGCGCTGGGTCGTCCTGGCATTCGGTTAGACTGCTGGAACCAGAACCCGAAGCTTGTTCAGTTATACGAGGGCTTAGGGTATCAGCTCCAAGGAACGGGCAGCAACAACGGAAGAGAATTTAACTTGTATCAGTTGGACGCTGATATATATGCCCAACTCTAACTTTTGACAATAGCACAGCTAGAAACCAAAGGGACCGCCTCGAAAGATCATCCATGGATTCTTTCGAAGCGGTCCCTTTTGGGTTAGGAGAGCAACCCTTCGGCCCGAAGCCGAGGGGCGTTGTCGTACACTTCTTGAAGCAGACGGGAGGGTTGAGGTCGGCTTGCCGGTTTAGCAAACACGGTTTCGTACGGGGCCACAACGCTGATGTCTCCATGCTCCGATTTAATGACGGCACCGTCTTTGATGATCGCGCCTTCGCCGATAATCGCCCGCTCAATCTGGACGTTGCGGCCGATTTTCGCGCCCGGCATGATGACGCTGTCCTTGATGCGGGAATACCGGCCAATTTCTGTTCCAGCAAAAATAACTGAACGTTCTACATAGCCTTCGAGTGAACAGTGATCATGAATGAGGGAGGAAGGGGCGGGAGTGTGACGTTTTTTAACCCATCCTTGCATGAGCGGCCGTTCTCGAGTAAACATGGGCCAATCCTCACGATGAAGCTTCCATTCGGAGGATTCAACCAGCAAATCCATATGCGCTTCCCATAGGCTTTGAACCGTTCCGACATCCCGCCAATACCCCTTGAATTCATACGCGTGCAGCGGCTCGCTGCCTGCCAACATTTTAGGGATTAAGTCCTTGCCGAAATCATGACTGGAGTTCGGGTCCGCGGCATCTTCCTCCAACTGGCGCTTTAAGAACTCCCACTCAAACAAGTAAATACCCATGGAAGCGAGGTTACTCGCAGGTTGCGCCGGTTTCTCCGCGAACTCCGTAATCCGGTTGTGTTCATCCTTCGTCATGACACCAAAGCGATGGGCTTCTTCCCAGGGTACTGGCATAACTGAAATCGTTGCTTTGGCCTGGTGACTGAGATGGAAATCCAACATGTGACGGTAGTCCATATGGTAAATATGGTCTCCCGAAAGGATCAGGACGTATTTGGGCGAATGACCGTCGACAAAAGCCATATTCTTGTAGATGGCGTCCGCCGTACCTGTATATTCCTCAACGCCTTCCCGATACGCTGGCAGTAAAGTGATCCCGCCATGCTCGGAGTGCTTCAGCTTCCATGGTTCTCCTTCACCGATGTGCTCATGGAGCGAAGCCGCTTCGTATTGCGTCAAAACCCCGATCGTATCAATTCCGGAGTTGACGCAGTTGCTGAGAGGAAAATCGATGATCCGGTAATGTCCGCCAAAATGCACGGCCGGTTTCGCCTGCTTGGTGGTCAGCGGAGATAATCGTCGCCCCTCTCCGCCGGCAAGAAGCATTGCAATACAGTCCTTTTTCCTCATTTCATTTCCCTCCCGCATGTTTTGGTCTGTGTGGCACATACATTAGGATATAATGTAGATGAAATAAAATATGGAAAATATCCGAAAGTAATACATCTTTTTGATGTAAATACTGAAATTTTTTTTGAATTTCTAAAAATAATTGACGTTCTTTCATTTGGTGTAAAGGTGGTGACAGATTTGTTTGATGCCAGGACCGAATCAGCATGGGCTTCCGCCGTATCTCCCACGGATATTTACTTGTTCCGCGAGGGGACATTGTATCAAAGCTACCGCACGTTTGGCGCCCATCCCGTAACCGAAGGGGGAAGACGTGGAGTTCGCTTTACTGTTTGGGCCCCGAATGCATGCCAAGTCGCCGTTGTCGCCGACTGGAACGGTTGGAAAGGGACGCGTGATGTACTATATAAGATACCCGATTCGGGAATTTGGACTCGCTTTTTTCCGGATGTTCCGGTTGGAAGTTTTTACAAGTATGCTTTAACCGGACCGGATGGTAAGACCCGCTTAAAGGCAGATCCCTATGCTTTTTATGCGGAAGTGCGGCCGAAAACAGCTTCCATCATCACGGAATTGGACAACTACATCTGGGGAGATGAGAAGTGGATTCAGAACCGCAGCGCACCTTACGCACAGCCGCTCAACATTTATGAGCTTCACTTCGGGACCTGGCGGCAAAAGACTGACGGCTCGTTTTATACATACCGAGAGATGGTGGATTTGCTAATCCCCTACGTCAAAGAGATGGGGTATACGCATATCGAAATCATGCCGCTCTGTGAGCATCCGTATGATTTATCATGGGGATATCAAGCGACCGGTTATTTCGCCCCAACCAGCCGGTATGGGGAACCGCAGGATTTAATGTATTTCGTGGATTGCTGTCATCAGGCTGGGATTGGCGTGTTGCTCGATTGGGTGCCGGGCCATTTTACGAAAGATGATCACGGATTACGTCTATTTGACGGAACGCCCTTGTTCGAGTATGCCGATCCGGCCAAAGCGGAGAAACCCGGATGGGGGACCCTTAGTTTTGATTTCAGTAAACCCGAGGTGCGTTCTTTTTTGATCTCCAGCGCGATATATTGGCTTGAAAAGTATCATTTCGACGGGCTGAGAGTCGACGCCGTGACCAGCATGATTCGTTACGATTTCGAGAAGCCGTCCTGGGCGGCGGCACGTAACGAAAAGGGCGGTACCGAAAATCTGGAGGCGATCGAATTCTTACGGCAGCTCAACACGGCCGTGTTCCGTTATTTTCCGCATGCTTTGATGATGGCGGAAGAATCCAGCGCGTGGCCGTTAGTGACCGCCCCTGCGCATCAAGGGGGGCTTGGCTTTAATTACAAGTGGAATATGGGGTGGATGAACGATACGTTGGATTATTTCGAGACGCCGTTCCGCGAGAGACCTCACCGTCATCACTTGCTAACGTTCCCGATTTGGTACGCCTATTCGGAGAATTTTACGCTGCCGCTCTCCCATGACGAGGTGGTACACGGCAAAAAATCACTGCTGGACAAAATGCCGGGTACCTACGAGCAAAAATTCGCCGGCCTTCGCCTGTTACTCGGGTATCAGCTGACCACTCCAGGGAAAAAACTGTTATTTATGGGTGGAGAATTTGGCCAATTTATCGAATGGCGTGATCAAGGGGAGCTGGATTGGTTCCTGTTGGATTACGAGTCACATCGGCAGATCCATGGGTATTGCCAGGCGTTGAATCACTTTTATTTGCAAGAGCCGGCGCTGTGGGAGCAGGATCATGTGCCTGAGGGATTTCAGTGGATCATTCCGGATGATGATCAGCAAAGTGTCATTGGGTATGTGCGAAAAGGAACGCGACCGCAGGAGCTGTTGCTGGTGCTGCTGAATTTTCTGCCGGAGGAGCGGAGGGAGTATCGTGTTGGCGTCCCTTTGCTTGGACGGTACGAGCTTGTCTTTAACAGTGATGATGTTCGATTCGGCGGGTTCGGCTACCCGCAGCCCAAGCTGCAATTAAGCGAAAAAACGGCTTGGAACGGCAGGCCTCAAAGCCTGACCGTTACGCTTCCTCCGCTGAGCATGACCGTGTGGAAGCGTCAAACGCCAAGAAGGAGGGTGAAACGATGAAGATTTTGTTTGCTGCGGCCGAAGTCGCACCGTTTATCAAGACCGGAGGCTTGGCTGACGTGATTGGGGCACTGCCCAAGGCACTGATTGAAGCGGGCCATGATGTGCGGGTCATCATGCCAAGATATCGCGAGCTGCCGCAAGTTTACCGTGAGCGTCTGCATCATCTTGGCACCGGTACGGTTCCGGTGGGGTGGCGGAAGAAGTATGGCGGCATTTCCCGGCTGGAATGGGAAGGGGTTCCCGTGTACATGATTGATAATGAAGACTATTTTGGCAGAACAGGGATTTATGGTCATTGGGATGACGGCGAGCGGTTCGCGTACCTGGATCGGGCGATGCTGGAGCTGCTTCCCCTTACCGGGTTTATGCCGGACATTATTCATTGCCATGACTGGCATACGGCGATGATCCCGCTCTTGTTAAAGGAGCATTACCGCGATCGGCACGAATACCGGAATATTCGAACCGTTTATACCATACATAACTTGTTATATCAGGGGATTTTTCCGAAAGAGATTCTGGGAGATCTGTTGGGGCTCCCTTGGGACTATTTCACACCGGACGGCGTCGAGTATTATGATCAAGTCAGCTTTATGAAAGCCGGCTTAGTCTACGCCAATCATGTGACGACGGTCAGTCCCACTTATGCGGAAGAGATCAAGACCGAGCACTACGGTTATGGGCTGGACGGCCTGCTTCGCTCGATCAGCGGTCGGTTGTCAGGCATCGTAAACGGGATCGATACCCGACTATATGATCCGGAGACCGATCTGGAGCTATTCGCCCGTTACAGTCGCAATTTGGAGCAGAAACGCGCCAATAAACCGGTGCTTCAGCGGGAGCTGGGCCTGCCGGAAACACCGGATACGCCGCTGATCTCGATGGTTACTCGTCTGGTCGAGCCGAAGGGGCTGGATCTGGTCATTCGGGTGTTAGATGAATGGCTTAGCACAGACGATGTGCAATTTGTGTTGCTTGGCACCGGGGATCCCGCATATGAAGATTGGTTCCGGGAAGCGGCATGGCGTCATCCCGGGAAGCTTTCGGTCCAAATCAAGTTCAGCGATGCGTTATCTCGGCGCATCTATGCCGGCAGCGACATCTTCCTAATGCCATCGCGGTTTGAGCCTTGCGGCATCAGCCAGCTATTGGCGCTGCGGTACGGCACAATCCCCGTTGTAAGAGAAACCGGCGGCCTCAACGATACTGTGCGTTCCTATAATGAATTTACAAGCGAAGGCAACGGCTTCACCTTCCATAACTATAACGCGCATGATATGTTGTACACGCTTCGCCGGGCGGTGTCGTTCTACCGCCAGCCTGAGCATTGGCATCGGATAACAGCAAATGCATTCGCCGGTGATTACGGCTGGGATGCATCGGCAAGACAATATATTCACATTTATGAGAGCCTAAAGAAATAGCGGACGAGTCGCTCGTCCGCTTTTTGTCATTATTTTTGAATGTGCCGATACAAAATGCGGAAGCCGTAAGGATCCAGGGAAATGCTCATGACCCCGTTCGTTGGTGTCACGGCTTCTTCGGTAAGGGCGTCCCGCCAATCGCTCGTTTGCATCGGATGGGTGAGGGTGACTGGCTTGGGGGTATTGTTCATCCACACGGTAAAATGCATCTTCTCATCCATTCGTTCGTATACGATACACGGATCCCCTGGTTCCGCGTGCAGAAACCGAAAATGACCGTGACGAAGCGCCGGATGCTGCTTTCGCAGCCTAATCATCAGCTTGTAGAAATCATACAGCTCACGATCCTGCTTGTTGTGATCCCACTCCATGCACTTCCGGCAATCCGGATCCCCGTCGCCAGTAAGACCGATCTCATCGCCGTAGAACAAGCAAGGCGTTCCGATATACGTAAACAGAAACACCACGCAGAGCTTGAGCTTGCGCTTGTCGCCGCCGACACGGGTCAGCAGGCGAGGGGTATCATGGCTGCCCAGCATGTTGAAGATCACTTCATTCGTTTGATGCGGATATCGCATGATCAGCGCACCCATCTCATCGGAAAAGGCCGCCCCGTCTACACCGCCGTTAAAAAACTCCAGCACTTTATCCGCAAAGGGGTAATTCATCACGGAATCAAATTGATCCCCCAGCAGCCAGTTCAAGGAATCGCTCCATACCTCACCAATCAGATAAGCTTCCGGGTTCGCTTGTTTGACGACCTGACGGAATTCCCGCCAGAACGAATGATCTATTTCATTGGCGACGTCAAGCCGCCAACCGTCCAACTTGATCTCCTTAATCCAATATTCGGCGACTTCAAGTAAATACTTTTTTAGTTCCGGGTTGGCGGTATTAAATTTCGGCATGTTGGGGAAGAACCCAAACGTATCATACGTCGGGATCCCGTTCTCTACCCTCGCCGGGAACTGGTTGACATGAAACCAACCGGCATACGGGGAGGCTTCACCATGTTTGAGGACGTCCTGGAATGGAGGAAAATGCTCCCCGCAATGATTAAAGACCGCGTCCAACACGACCCGGATCCCACGCTGATGACATTGCTCCACCAACTCCCGCAGCAAGTCGTTGTTTCCAAAATGAGGATCAACCTGTTTATAATCCACGGTGTCGTATTTATGGTTGGATGGAGCCAAAAAAATCGGAGTAAGATATATCGCTGTGATACCTAGGTCGGTCAAATCGTCCAAGTGGTCAATGATCCCCTGCAAATCGCCGCCAAAGTAATTTTCACGGGTCGGCATGCCTCCCCAGGCTTCAACTGGATTGGGATCATTGGAGGGATCTCCGTTGGCGAACCGCTCCGGCATAATCTGATAGAAGACCGCTTGCTTTGCCCATTCCGGCACTCGGACTACTTCGTTCTCATGAATATACGGAAATTCAAAGCATTCCCCCGGCGGTTGAGGAGCCTCCGATTGAATGCCTGTGTCCAGCAGGTACACCGTTTCAGTTCCCGCCGTAAGCTTAAAGGCATAAGAAAGACGTTTGAACTTGGGACGCACCGCGACCTCCCAATAGTCGAACATGCGATCATGAGCCGTTTTTTCCATCGGCAGCTCCTGGTAGGTTCCTGTCCAATCGTATTTGTCCCCGGTCATGGCCAACACTTGCTCCACATCATCCCGTTTCGTCCGGATGCGAAGATGGATCGTCGATGAGTCATAGGCATACGCCCATTTGTCCCGGGGCACGTGGTAGAGCGCTTCAAGCAGCACAGATTGGCGCCTCCTCTCGTAAATCGCTAGGGTTGTGATGATGTTCATTATTCCCCAAGGCAGCAAGGAGCATGAACCAAATGGGTAACATAATTCAGATTTGAATTGACCAAAGTATGATAAATAAGATTTACGAGGTGTTAAAGGGCAGTTCTGTGAAAACTTTTGAATATCATGAAAATTGTTTTGCATATATATGCATTCTGATTTATAATTAGCCCAGTAATCATCGTCGTGTGATAAAAAGAAAAGCAGAATAGGAGAGAAAAGCATGAAAAAATGGGGCATGTTATTCATAGCGGTCTTGATGGTGACTATGGTGCTGGCCGCTTGTGGTCAGGAAAAAAATAACAGCGGCAACGCGGCAAACAACGCCGGTCAAGCTGCGAACCAAAATGAGACTCAAGCAGGTGGGGATCAAACCGAACCGGCTAAGAAACTGATCGTAGGCATGAGTGCGGACTTCCCGCCATATGAGTTTCATATCAAGAACGATCAAGGGGAAGACGAAATTGTTGGTTTCGACGTAGAAATCGCTAAGGAAATTGCCAAGGATCTGGGCGCGGAGCTGGAGATTAAAGACTTGAAATTCGATACGTTGCTGAACGAGCTGTCCAGTGGACGTGTGGATCTTGTCATTTCTGGTCTTAGCCCAACTCCAGAACGTGCAGAGCAAATTGATATGTCGCAAATTTACTACAAAGCAGAGCAAGCTGTGGTAGCCCGTGAAGCGGACAAAGACAAGTTCAGCACAATGGAATCGCTGGAAGGTGCGAAAATCGGTGTTCAGCAAGGGTCTATTCAAGAAGAGATGGCCAAGGAAATCCCGAATGCGAAGTTGACTTCGCTGGCCAAAATCAATGATATCATTATGCAGTTGAACTCCAACCGTGTTGATGCTGCGATCTTGGAAGGTCCTGTTGCAGAATCGTTTGTCAAAAACGTCAAAGGCCTGGTTATCACTGATGCCAAGCCGGTAACTGAGGATGAAGGCTACGTGATTGGCATTAAGAAAGGCAACAAAGAGCTGCTGGATCAAGTCAATAAGACGCTTGATCGCTTGATTAGTGCAGGCAGCATTGATCAATTCGTTGCTGAAGCTAGTGAACTAGCCGAAAAATAATCACGATATCCATCCACAGAAAATAGCGAAGCTTTCGCTATTTTCTGTTTTTTTGCTTAAAGGTTTGAGGTGAAGGAGGAGGAAGGAAGGCGTTATGGACTTAATTTCAATGTTTATGGAATATCGCAGTTACTTCTTGGCCGGTGTACAATATACCCTGCTCTTGGCAGCGATCAGTGTCTTTTGCGGCTTTATTCTTGGGTTGTTGATCGCGCTGGTGCGGATGTCGCCATGGGGGATACTGCGGTTTCTAGGGCATGCGTGGGTGGAATTTTTGCGCGGCACCCCTATGATGGTGCAGCTGTTGATTATTCACTACGGGTTCTCATTTATGTTTGATATTAATTTCAGCCCGCTTCAGTCAGGCGCGATTACTTTATCCATTAACAGTTCGGCTTATCTGGCAGAAATTTTTCGTGCCGGCATTCAAGGTGTTGATCGGGGGCAGGGAGAAGCCGCTCGTTCTTTAGGGATGACCAAAGGGATGGCCATGCGTCACATCATTATTCCGCAGGCGATCAAATCGGTGCTCCCAGCGATTGGCAACGAGTTTATCACGATCATTAAAGAATCGTCCATCGTCTCGATCATCGGTACCGCTGAGCTGATCTATCAGGCGCAGTCGGTCGTGACGATTACGTATGACGGGATGACTCCTTATTTAATCATCGCCATCATGTACTTTATTCTGACATTCACGCTGTCTCGGATTTTGGGCGTGTTCGAAAGGAAGTTGAAGACCAGTGATCACCGTTAAAGGTTTGCATAAAAAATTTGGCCAACTCCATATTTTGCGCGGGATCGATCTGGAAATCTCCAAAGGCGAAGTTGTCGTTGTTATCGGTCCGAGTGGATCGGGGAAGAGTACGTTTCTCCGCTGCTTGAATCTGTTAGAGGTTCCGACCGAAGGGGAGATCACCTTTGAGGGTGCTTCCATCACTGCCAAAGGACATGACATCAATAAAACCCGCGAGAAAATGGGGATGGTATTCCAGCATTTTAACCTGTTCCCGCACAAAACCGTACTCGACAACATTACGCTAGCGCCAATTCGCGTGAAGAAGCTCGATAAAAGCAAAGCGGAAGCGATCGCTATGGATCTGCTTCGCACGGTTGGACTGGAGGATAAGCGGGATGCTTATCCGGCGCAGCTCTCCGGAGGTCAGAAGCAGCGGATTGCGATTGCCCGCGCATTGGCCATGGAGCCGCATGTGATGCTGTTTGATGAGCCAACGTCAGCTCTGGACCCGGAAATGGTCGGAGAGGTGCTTGACGTCATGAAGAACCTGGCTGAGCGCGGCATGACGATGGTTATCGTTACGCATGAGATGGGATTTGCCCGTGAGGTCGGCGATCGCATCCTGTTTATGGATCAAGGCGTCATTTTGGAGCAAGGCACGCCGCAAGAGGTGTTTGGGGCGCCAAAGCATCAGCGGACGCAGGACTTTTTAAGCAAAGTATTATAAATTTGAGGAACCGTTCGAGGATTCGGGCGGTTTTTTTTGTCCTCGGAGGGATCGACCCTATGCTCTAAGTTTACACGCTTTTTACTTTTGAACACAAAAATGTAACCAGTCCAGTCAAGGGATTCCGCCATTTGGTGGGATTTACCTGGCCTATTGGTTACAAAATTGTGATATATTGAGTAGGCCGAAACCTGAACTTGAGGTGCGGGGGACGAAAGATGAAAGCAGAAGCGGTCAAGCTGACTGTTTTCTTGGGGTGAAGCGTATCGAGGCGATGCGCCGGGAATGATCCTTTTTCCCGAATCCGACAACTAACTCCGCAGGCGCAGTAAAAAGGAGGGCAATTCACTTGAATACTCGTATTTGGTCTAAACTTGCAGCAACGGCGCTGATTGCCGTAAGCCTTACGATTCCGATGCAGACGATATCCGTCCATGCAGACGCGGTACATAATGCCGTGGAAGGAGATACATTTTATCTTCTTGCCAAAAAATATGGCGTAGACATGAATAAACTCATGGCTGCCAACCCATCCATCAATCCAAGTAATATATACGCTGGATTGAAAATCACCATTCCGGGCGTTCAATCGCAATCGGCAGGAGTAGCTTCTGCTGCTCCGGAGAAGAAGGAAAGCGCAGCGACGACAACCGCATCCGCTTCCAAGCTGAAAGTGATGTCCACTGGGAACGTGGTTGAAGCGTGGGGGAAAACCTTTACTTACTCGAAAACGATTAATGTGAAAGCTTCGGCGTATTCGGCATCTGCTAGCGAGAATGGAAAATGGGGCGCGGTTGACTACTTCGGCAACCCGCTGAAGCTGGGCACCATCGCGGTTGATCCCAAGGTCATTCCGATGGGCACGAAGGTGTTGGTAACCGGGCATAACCATGATGGGCTGCCGGATCAAGCTTTTGTAGCTACGGCTACTGACCAGGGGGGCGCTATCAAAGGCAATCGGATCGATATCTTTATTCCAGGCAGTGCGGCAAATGCGAAATCGTTTGGGTTTCAAGATGTGAAGCTTTACGTAATAAATTAAACATCGGTGTGAACCAAAAAGTCGGTCAGGATGTATCCTGGCCGACTTTTTGGTTGATCTGGAGAATTGACGATTCGTCACGGGTCAGCGGTATTTGGTCGTATGCAGCAGCTCAGAAAGATCAACAAATTGATACCCTTGTGCCTGCAGGGCGTCGATAATCTTCGGCAAAGCCTGAATGGTGCCGGTTAAGTCGGAGCCGACGCCGCCGCCTGAATGCTGAAGGATGATCGAGCCGGGTCCCGCCGTGCTCATCACATTGGAGATCACTTTATTTTCGTCGATCCCTTTCCAATCCTGGGAATCCACATTCCAATTCACGAGGGTGTAACCGTTCTTCTTCGCCCATTTGACCTGTTCTTCCTTAATTTCCCCATAAGGCGGCCGAATCAATTGGGGACGGTATCCAACGACGTTCTGAATAATTTTCTCCGTGCGCAAAATCTCGCTCTGGAACTGCTTAATGGAGCGGTTACGGAAGTTCGGATGACTATAGGAATGGTTGCCGATGAGGTGGCCTTCGTGACTCATCCGCCTCAACAAGCCGGGAAACTTCTTTGCTCGTGCCCCAACCACAAAGAAGGTGGCTTTGACCCCTTTGCGGTGAAGCACGTCTAAAATTTGCGGTGTAAACCGCGGATCCGGCCCGTCATCGAAGGTCAGCGCAATCTGCTTCACCTCCGGCCCCCGGAAGATGAAGGTTTCTGAATATTTGCGGCGCAGTTCGCCAAGATCGGCTGACGCGGCACCGGCAGGTATAAATGGATCTTTTTTGTCCGCCTGATCCCCTTGAGATGCTGGGCCCCTGAGTTCGAGATCCCGTGCCGTATCGGCTTTGACGGGATACAGTTCGCTCCCGCCTGCCAAGATCAGAGAAGCGGTCATGCAGCAGACCAGAGCTCTCTTCAGTTGTATAAGCAATTTGAAGTCCCCCTTCATCCCAAAACTATATATGTTCTCTAGTATCCCCTAACTTTTGCAGATCATAATGGATGTTGCAAAATCGCGCGAATTACCGCTTAAGACTGTTGTGAGAGATGTCACAGACGATCCCGCTAAAAAAATGCATCCTTTGATGAAGTGTAATCAAATGGGTGGGGGGAGCTTATGGCAATCGTAGTGGCGAACGAGGAAATATCACCAGGAGTGCTCAAACTGTCGGTACAAGGGCGATTTACGGGAAAAATGGGGCAGTTCTACATGTTGCGCGCCGGGGAACGTTACCCGTTATTGTCCCGACCGATCAGCATTTTTGATCTTGAAGAAGATCGACTGGATTTCTTGATTCAGGTTGCGGGAGAAGGGACGACTCGGTTATCTGAACTGAAGCCGGGCGACCGCTTGACCTTGGACGGGCCGTTTGGGAACGGGTTTCCGCCGCTTGTGGGAAGAATCGCCTTTGTAGGCGGCGGTATCGGAATTGCTCCTTTCTATTATGCGCTGAGGAAAGCACCGCAAGCAGACGTATATCTCGGCTTCAGCCGTGAGCCGTACATGGTAGAGGCGTTCCGTGCTTTGGCCTGCGGTAACGTAACGGTGGATGTAGGCGGCTCAATTCTAGAGAAAGTGGATTTTCGCAAATACGATACGGTGATCGCTTGCGGACCTCACCCGATGCTGCATGCCGTGCAGCGCAAACAGGAGGAAAGCGGCGGTCAGGCGAACGTATACGTCTCCTTAGAGAATCGGATGGCGTGCGGAATCGGCGCATGCCTGGTCTGCAGCGTGAAATGTAGAGATGGCCGGAAGAAGGCTTGCGCGGACGGGCCGGTATTTTTGGCGGAAGAGGTGGTGTTCGCATGACGGATTTATCGTGCCAAATCGCCGGAGTCTCTTTTAAAAATCCGATTGTAATGGCCTCTGGAACGTTTGGCTTCGGTAAGGAATATGGTGCGATTTACGATATTAATCAACTAGGCGGGTTATCTGGCAAAGGCTTGACGCTGCATCCAAAGGGAGGGAACGAAGGTTTTCGTGTAGCTGAGACAGCATCTGGGATGTTAAACAGCGTGGGATTGGAAAATCCGGGCATCCACGCTTTCCTGCGTGAAGAATGTCCGAGATGGGAGCAACTGGACTTGGTTCGAATCGTAAACCTGGGTGGAAATACGATCGAAGAGTATGTGGAAGGCGCGAGGCTCATCGATGAGGATGCGGCATGGCGGAGACGAGAAGGCAGAACCGCAGTGGATATGATTGAGCTGAACATTTCCTGTCCGAATGTCAAAGCTGGGGGCATGGCTTACGGGATCAAAACGGAGATCGCCCGGCAGGTTGTTCGCGAGGTTCGAGCAGCGACGACGCTGCCGCTGATCGTGAAGCTGTCGCCGAATGCCGAGGATATCGTAGGAATGGCGGTGATGTGCCAGGAGGAACAGGCGGATGGCGTCTCGCTGATCAATACGTTTTCGGCGATGAAAATCGATATTTCCAAGCGGCGGAGCGTGTTCGAAAATCTGTATGCGGGTCTGTCCGGCCCGGCGATTAAGCCAATCGCATTGCGGATGGTGCATCAAGTCTGTCAAGCCGTCACCCTGCCGGTGATGGGGATGGGCGGCATCAGCAGCGCAGAGGACGTCGTTGAGTTTATTATGGCCGGCGCAGCCGTTGTTCAGGTGGGGACGCATAACTTCGTGCATCTTCGAGCGGGAGAACAGCTAATTGCTGGCCTAACGGCCTGGATGCAGGCGGAAGGGGTTCAAACCTTGGACGAAATCCGCGGAATCCTTTAAAATAAAGGGCATACTGCAAGTGGAAGGAGCTGCGGAAATTGGCTTTTGAAGATATTAGGCTGGAAGCGATTCCGGTTGGCCGCGATTTACTGCTGCTAATGACTGGAGGCGTCTCCCATATCGGAGCGGCGTCCACCGCTTATCAAGCAGGGGGAGACATCGAAGTATTGACCTCTGCCGTACCGGGGCATAAAGAACACACCTTAACCGAGGGCTATGCCCGCCGCGCATCCAAGGCGCTTGGTCGAACGGTTACCGTGGTCATGGGAATTCATTACGACAATTTAAGCAAAGAAGAAATTAGGGAGATTGCCAAGAAAACCTCCGAAATGCTGGATCAATATTTACAGGAGCAGCAAGGGAATGGAGTGGATCCCCAATGAAGACAACGGACCAGGCGAAATTTCGCCGCAAAGCGTTGCCCGTGCCTGAAGCCCAGGCGATCGTTCTGTCCTACGCTAAGGAGATCGAATCGGAGATAGTTCCCTTGCCGGAGGCGTTAGGTCGAATTTTGGCGGAGCCGGTAACTGCGCCTCATGACTATCCCCATTTTCGGCGTTCAGGGATGGATGGGTTCGCCATCTTGAGCCAAGATACTGTGGGTTGTCATACTGAACATCCGGTCTACTTGGAAGTGGTTGATGAGATTCCTGCTGGCTCCGTTCCCAACGTGAAATTGAAACCCGGACAAGCTGCCCGAATCATGACCGGGGCGAAAGTACCCGATGAAGCGGACGCCGTGGTGATGTTTGAGATGACGGAGGCCGTGACTCGGGAAGGCAAGCCTTACATCCAATTGATCCGGGAAATTGAATCCGGGAAGAACATCACGCCAGTGGGTCTGGAGCTGTCGCAGGGCGATGTGATTCTTGAGCCTGGCCGCAGGTTGTCCGCTGGTGAACTGTCGGTGCTGGCGACGTTTGGCATTCACCGCGTTCCGGTGAAGAAACGGCCGCAGGTTGCTGTCTTCTCCACCGGCTCGGAGCTGCTGCGCATCGATGAACCGCTTCAGGACGGTCGAATCCGTAACAGCAATACCTATATGTTGTATAGTCAAATTATCGAAGCAGGCGGCGAACCGATCCTGTTTGAGGCCATCGAGGACGATTTGGCCCAAGCGAAAGCGCAGGTGGAAGCAGCGATCGCCAAGTATGATCTGGTCGTAACCACCGGCGGTGTGTCTGTAGGTGATTATGATATCATGGCCGACCTGTTGTCGAGCGACAGCGTGGAGATGTTATTCAACAAAGTTACGATGCGTCCAGGCAGTGTCACATCTGCCGCAGTAAAGGATGGCAAGCTATTGTTCGCTTTGTCTGGCAATCCCGGGGCTTGCTTTGTGGGCTTCGAGCTGTTTGTGCGTCCGGCAATCGGTCGGATGATGGGGGTTGCGAAGCCGTTTTTACCTGAGTTCACCGCTGAGCTCGCCCGTCCTTACAGAAAGATCAACAACTTTACCCGGTTTGTCCGCGGCCGGTTGGAGGTGCGGGAAAGCAAGCTCTACGCAATTCCTGCGGAGCTGGATGAATCGGGCGTAATGATCACGATCAAGGACAGCGACGTACTAATCGTGATTCCTCCTTCTAACACGGAGATGCAGGCAGGCGAGCGGGTAACCGTACTGAAGCTGCCAGGCAGCGATTTCTAATGGAATGTGTTCATAGGAAGGACGAGGGAGGAAACGGGCGTGGCATCGGTAGTACAAATCGTCGGCTATAAAAACAGCGGAAAAACAACGCTCATCACCCGATTGGTGAAGATATTTAATGATATGAATCTTCGTGTAGCTGTCATCAAACATGACCTGCACGGTTTCGAAGCCGATCGAGAGGGAACGGATTCGTTTCGTTTCCGAGCGGCAGGAGCAGCGGGGGCGGCGATTACCTCGCCATGGCGAACGGCCGTGTTCGAGGAGCAGGAAACACCGCTGGTTCAGCTGATTGAGCATTTTGCTCAATATGATTTGATTCTGGTTGAAGGCTTTAAGCGGGAAAGGTATCCGAAAATGGTCTTGTTGCGCTCCACAGAGGACGAGCCGTTGATCCAGGAACTGCAGCAAGTCATCGCGGTTGTCCAGAAGGAGGCGAACTTCGCCGCTAATCCGTCTGGGATCCGCCGGTTTCAACGGGATGAGATTAAGCAAATGGCAGCGTACATCCGACATAACTTGATGTAGGCGGAGCCAAAAAAGGACTTCCCATCGTTGAGATGGGAAGTCCTTCTGTGATTATACCTAATGCTAGCTGCTGACCCGGCGCTCAATCGCTTCGGACATCGTCTTGTCCGTGAGATGTGCGTACACTTCGGTTGTTTCCGTCGACGCGTGACCGAGCTGCTCTTTGGTCTTGTAGATATCATTCTGCAAATAATAGTCGGTGGCGAAGGAATGCCGCAGCTTATGAACCGTCAGGTACGGCTTGCCGAAACGTTTGGCGTACTTGATAATCATCGCTTGAATCGCGCGTTTCGTCATCCGTTTCCCTTCTTTCTGTCCGTTGGGTATAGCCACAAACAGGGCCTTCTCCCGCTTGGGTGTACGGTATCGCGATGTTCGAAGCGTCAGATAGGCAGCTAAATCGTCCCTGCACTGCTCTCGGAAGTACACCGGCGTTTTGAATGACTCGTCATTGTTACCTTTCCGGTATACATAAACCAGCTTATTTGCCAGATCCAAATCATCGATGTTCAGGTTAACGACCTCAGAGACACGTAATCCGGAGTTCAGAATCAAGCTGACGATGCAGGCGTCGCGTTCTTTGTTCAGCTCATACGCATAAAGCGCCTGTTTATTGTCTGCTACATCCCGCCCATATCCTTCGGCGATGTAGGCAATAAATTCGGTTAACTCGTCTTCTTCCAATATTTTGCCTTTAAGTTTAGCCGCGGTATCCTTCGGTTTATGGATTCGTTTAATCTCTACCTTCGCCATAATGTTTCGTTTTAGCAGCGGGTAGAAGTTCTCGTCTTCGGCAATTTGACTGAGGTAGTGGAACAACGAGCGTAAGGAAGACATTTTGCGTGAGACTGTAATTTTGGAGTTCGTGCTTTCAGTTCGTGTGGTTAAGTAAAGCCGATACCCCACAATGCTCTCCATATGTAGAATCTCCAGGTCGTGGAGGGTCACTTGGGCATTTGTCTGCGCTGCAGTTAGCCCCTCCGCTCGAAGCCAGCTGAAGAACTGTTCGTAATCCCGTACATACTCTAAAAGTGTAGAAGGGGAAAGATCAGGCAGCTTATAATCGATAAACTGCTGCACGAACCAGGGCATGGATACGACCTTCTCATCCAATTTCTTGCGGTCGATCACTTTTTGAATTTGCATAGAGGCACCTCCTGAATGGCTGACTAGCAGTGAGATCCACGGACATAGAAAATATAATCGGGCTCCCCGTGCGTTTGCGGTACCTCACGGATCTCTACCTCTCCGAACGCCTCCTTGAGCCGAAGGGCGAAATCCGGGGAAGGGGTAGCACTCCAGAAGGAGAGGCAGCCGCCGGGCCGCAGCCGGCTTTGCAGCGCAGCCAGACCGGCTTCATCGTATAATGACGCGTTGGCGTCAAACACTTTCCAATCCGGACCGTTGTCAATGTCCAGACAGATCAGATCAAAGGTCTCCGCCGTTTCTCGAATCCAGGCGACCAGATCTCCATGAATCAACCGTGTTCTCGGATGCGCTAAGGCCTCATCGTTTACATGCGCCAAAACCGTCCGGTTCCACTCAATCACCTTGTCTTCAATCTCCACTACGGTGGCTTCCATTACGCGGGGATCGAGAAGGGCTTCCTGCAGCGAAAATCCAACCCCTAAGCCGCCGATCAGCACCTTCTCGGGGGAGGGCACGAGTTCTAACGCGCGGCGGACCAGCAAGCGCTCAGACTCACCGTTATACGTCGCCATCAGAAAGGTGCCGTTGCTAATAATTTCAAACTCCTCGCCGCGACGTTGGAGCTGGATTTCCCCGCGAGGGGATTCCGTACGTTCGATGATTTCAACTGGTAAATCGACGTGATTCATCAGAGTAACCTCCAGTAAGTTACGTAATAGATATTATGTAAACTAATTTCGCGCTATTGCGTTTAACTTCATCAATTCGTGATTAAATTTCTGCAACAAAGCAGCAAACGTCACGGTGTCTTCCGCCGGCCAGTCTTCCAGCAGTTCTTGAATCCGTGCTAACCGGTTGGCCTTGTAAGTTGTAAACTCCTTCAAACCGAGCTCCGTGATCTCCATGAAGAAGGCGCGCCGATCCGCCGGATCCGGGATTCGTCGGACATATCCTTTATGTTCTAAAGCCGCTGCTTGGCGGCTGACGGTTGAGATGTCTAATTGAAATTCTTCGGCCAAAGCTTTGACACCTACCGCACCTTGATCATAGATCCGATGTAATAGCAGATATGCGGCACGGTCTAGACTCCCGTTTTTGCGGGAAGCCGTTACAGTAGTCATTCGTCGATAAAGGACGGCAAGTTCCAGTTCGATTGTTTCTAGTGATTTGTCATCCATAATTTTAAATACCTCACAGCCAGATAGGATATTTTTATCGTATCATAGAATGGAAAAGAAATTAAATGAATGCGGGCTTCCTAAACAGAAAGCGCTTTTATGCATTCAAGCAATTGACAACAATTTATATAGTTGTATAATACAATTACATGAGGGGGATAACCATGCAAGCGCATGAGATCATGATCAAACACGTTTACAAAGTCAAAGAAACCGATACGGTACGTTCTGTGATTGAACGATTCATGGAATACCGGATCAGTGGACTTCCGATCGTTAATGAACGCAATGAGATCGTGTCCTACATTAGTGATGGCGATATTATGCGTTACATCGGTAAACATCGCGACGTTGTGGTAGATTCAATTTATTACGTTGCTGTGTTTAAAGGAGACCATGAAGATTTTGAACAGCGTGTACGGCGCCTGCTTGATCTCAACGTCATGGAAATCGGGAAGAAGAAAGTTTACACCGTGCCGTGGGATGAGGAAATTGAGAACATTGCGGCGATCTTAGGGAAGAAACAGATTAAGAAGCTCCCGGTCGAACGCAACGGAGTGCTTGTTGGAATTATCAGTCGGGGAGATGTGATCAGGCATTCCTTTAAATCATTTTTATAACCCGGGAAAGGAGTCTTTATGTCATCATCAAACACCATTCAGTACGTAGAAACGAAGGAGCGTTTAGAACTCGAGCAGGCGAGTCTTATCAAACACCCCAAGGCCGTTTGGGCTGTTTTTTTTGCCGCGATCATCGCTTTTATGGGCATCGGATTGGTTGATCCGATCCTGCCGGCGATCGCGAACAGTTTGAACGCAACCCCCAGCGAGGTAACGTTACTGTTCACCAGCTATAATGCTGTCATGGCGGTCGCAATGTTAATTACAGGCACACTTTCTTCGCGCATTGGCATGAAGTGGACCTTGCTTTCTGGCATCATTTTGATCGCGGTCTTCTCCGCGCTCGGCGGATTAGCTGGTAATGTCTGGACGATCATCGGATTGCGCGGCGGCTGGGGACTTGGAAACGCCTTGTTTGTCGCTACCGCTTTGTCGGCTATCGTCACATTATCCGGCACCGGGACGGCCAGAGCGGTCATTTTGTACGAAGCTGCAGTAGGTCTCGGCATCTCGGTTGGCCCGCTCGTTGGCGGTTGGCTCGGTGCGGTGTCGTGGCGCGGACCGTTTCTTGGGGTCGCCTCGCTGATGGTGATCGCCTTCATTGGACTTAGCACCCTCATGCCTAATTCGTCCGCAAGTACCGGCTCAAAGGCATCTCGTACTTCATTGGCGGCTCCGTTTCTGGCCATGCGCCATCGTTCGCTAGTGGTGTTCGGCTTAACTGCTTGCTTCTATAACATCGGTTTCTTTACGCTGATGGCTTATGCTCCCTTCGTGATGGGGCTGGATGAACATGGACTAGGTTACGTGTTCTTGGCGTGGGGGATTTTGTTGGCGATCACCTCCGTATTTACTGCACCAAAGCTGCAGGAGAAGTTTGGTACGGTAAAATCGATGGCAGTGATGCTGTCCCTCTACGCACTGATGATGCTTGTGATGGGCATTTGGACGAACCATCAATGGGTGATTATCATAGCTGTCATTGCCGCCGGGGCAGTGCTGGGGAACAACAATACACTGATCACAACAGCCGTTATGAACGCGGCACCTGTTGAGCGTTCCACAGCATCGGCTGCCTACAGCTTCCTCCGTTTTCTGGGCGGAGCGGTCGCACCGTATATGGCAGGCAAACTGGCTGAGTGGTTTAATCCACATGTCCCGTTCCTCGTTGGCGCCGGTTTCGTCCTGTTGTCGGTATTTTTTATTGCCCTAAACCATAAGCATGTGAAACATGTTGATGAGCTGAAGGCGGGGCATTGATTCAGCGACAGATTAGCGAAGCAGAACGTGCAGAGATCACTCAGCTTATGAATTAACCTAGTGAATTATAATGATTAATGGGATGAAATAAATAAAAAAGAACGTCTGGAACCGCAGATAAGCAGTTCGGACGTTCTTTTGCGTTTTATGGGTGAGGATTACAGATCCAGCTTGGCGATTTCCGCCTTCAACTTATTCGCCGAAGCGTGGAACCGAGTTAACTCTTCACTATCCAGCTTCAAATCCAGCACTTCACGGACGCCAGAGCGGTCAACGATACTCGGTACCCCAAGGTAAACATCGGAGACACCGTTATAATCCGTCAGCAATGTCGAGACGTTCAGAACGGAGCCTTCGTTCTGCAATATCGAGACGATGATGCGGTCTAACGCCAGCGCAATCGCGTAGTATGTAGCCCCTTTGGCGTTGATGATCTCGTATGCAGCGTTTTTCGTATTATTGAAGATTTCTTCACGATCTTCATCAGAGAATTCCAAGCCGATGCCGGCGACATTCGCCAAGCTCCAGAGCGGAACCTCGGAATCCCCGTGTTCGCCGATGATATGAGCATGAATGCTGCGTGGGTTAATTTTCTTGTTCTGTCCAATGAGGTAACGGAAACGTGCGCTGTCCAGCAGGGTACCGGAGCCGATGACACGGTTGGACGGGAATCCGCTTTTCTTCAATGTAACGTAGGACAGAATGTCGACGGGGTTCGTTGCTACGAGAATGATGCCGTGATTATTGTATTTCACAATATTCTGAATAATGCTGTCGAAAATAACGGCATTTCGTTTGAGCAAATCGATCCGCGTCTCGCCTGGACGTTGAGAAGCGCCTGCGGCGATAACAATGACATCAGCCTCCGCACAATCGCTGTAATCTCCAGCCCATAGCTTTACACCACCAGTGAAGGGAAGACCATGGTTCATGTCCAGAGCTTCGCCCAGCGCCTTCTCCTTATTGGCGTCGATCAAGACCAGCTCGGACACCCGTTCTCTTAAGAGCAACGTATAAGCGGTAGTTGCACCAACTGCTCCGGTGCCGATAATGACAACCCGGCTGGAACTCATCTTGTTTTTCATGTTTTTCATCTCCTCGTCGTGTTCTCCATGCTTTAGCTTGCACCGTTGGTGGGTTTCTTAACCTTCAGGATGCAAGCACTTCAGGGCGCTTCGTTTCATCATAGAATGAAAGCGCGTTATGTATTTGGGTTACAACCATTGTACCCGAAGAAAGTTCTAAATTTAAAGTAAAATCTGGAATGTTCGCATTTTAAATAATAAAATAAGCACAATCATTTTCTAAATTAAGGTGGGACTTCAAGTGCATTACATGATGATTGTGTTATTGGAATTTTACCCTTCTTGGCTGGCATTACCACGAGAGGAACGCAGGAAGTATGCGGGGGGTTTACAAGAGATTATCGATAAATATCATCCGCATGTGAGGGTTCGCTTTTTCGATGCAGAAGCATTACCTGGGAAGGACTATACGGATTTCGCCGTATGTGAGACTGACGATATGCGCAAGTACCATTATTTGTGGGAAGAGATCCGAGATTCTATTCCGTATACCAGAGGTTATATGAAGATCAAAGATGTGATCATCGGCTTGGAAAATGCTTTTCAGTCCTATGAGTCAGAAGTGTTGAAGATGGATGAATAGATAATATCGGATTTTACATCCAATGAGCCGCTTTCTAATGGAAGGCGGTTTTCTTATGTTCCCTTTCAATTATAAACATAAATATTGTTATGTTAACTAAGTGTCGTTTTTTGAAAGTTGTTATCACATTGTAACCAGCGATTAACGATTCTGTAAGGACGAAACTCTCACTTTATATTATTCTATTAAATAGAAAAAGAGAGAGAGGAATCCGGTGAATGAGATGTCGCCTTACGGGAAACGAAGTAACAAGCATGGAGAGCGTAACACACATTCCAAAATGATTCGACGTACGAGACTGATTATCACAGCTGCTCTCGTGCTGACGGCATCATCCCTTGCTTTGACTGCGGTAGCAGTCACCCCGATGATCAACGGATCCCTTCCGCATAAATCACCAACCCAGGTGGTCATCCCGGCAAAATTGGCATCTGCAGGGGAAACGGAGAAGGGACAGAGCGTTAATCTTGCGTCCTCACAGCAAACGACGGAGCCAACGGTTACACCGGCAGATTCAAACAGCACTCCGTCAGAACCAGATAACACCCAAGCGGAGCCGAAGGGGACTCCAAGCCAGGAGGAAGGTGCTTCCCAGAAGGCGGAATCCGAACGGGCACCTGCTCCGCCAGCTGTACTACCTGAGGTCGAAGCAAAATCTCCAGCACAGCAGAGTAATCAGTCAAAAACGACTGTAAAGCCCAAAGTCATCTATCTGACTTTTGATGACGGACCTAGCAAGTATACGGAGCAGCTGCTCGATATTTTAGAGCATTATCAGATTCATGGGACCTTCTTTATGATTGGGAATCAGGTAAGCAAAAATGAGAAAATCGTAAACCAGGTGTTGCAGGAAGGACATTACATAGGTTTGCACAGCATGACGCACAACAAGAAGATTTTATATAATGGCAAAGGGTCGACGAACTTCATCGCAGAATTTACGAAGGAACAGAAGCTGATGGAGAAGCTTACCGGCACTTCACCAACCTTGATTCGTGCGCCTTACGGCAGCAAACCGGAGATCGGTGAGAAATTCCGCGGCGATATCGCGGAAGCGGGATTTAAGATGTGGGATTGGACAGTCGATTCCATGGACTGGAAATACCCGAACAGCCCAAGCACGATTCTGAAAGAAGTGAAGCGGCAAACGCACCGGGATACTGAGGTTATTCTGATGCATGAGAAGGCGCAGACGGTAAAGGTTTTGCCCCAAGTTATCGAATATTTACAGAGTAAAGGGTACGCTTTCGCTGTCTATAAACCCAATCAGCATTTCTCAGTTAACTTTGGGAACGACCCCCGATTGTAACGGTGAGAAAAACATGTATGTTATAATGAAGCATATCTAACTGCAGAAAGCGAGGTGGTTCAGGTTGAGCCTATGGCTTAAGATTGCCGGAACCGCCCTGGGTATGGTGCTGCTTCTGACGGCTTGCAATTCAGAGCCGCCTCCGGCTGCCACTCCGGTACTAGACGAGCCTTCTGAGGATGATGGACAAACGATTACTGTAATCAATCCTGCAGCTTCCGAGAACCAGGGGAATCCTGCCGCCGCTCCGGCGGAGAACACGAATAACCGCTACCAGATTCAAACCCGTCTCACCGATTTTCAATTGCTCAGTGAAACGACGGGATTAGCGTGGGGGATTACGCGTAACGAGCTGAGACTTTATATTACAGCAGATAACGGCAAAACATGGACGAACATCTCACCTGCCGCCTCCGTACCGTTTGCTACGACGCCGGAGTATGGCAAGGATATCTTTTTTCTAGATCCGAATCATGGCTTTATCGTGCGCAATTCTGCCGGTTCCGGAGACACGATTGTCCTCCGTACAACCGACGGCGGAACCACTTGGAAGGTGACCTCGTTCCCGGGAACAGGGGAAGTGAAGGCGATGGTCTTTGCCGATCCGGATCATGGATGGTTGCTCTCTGAGGGCAATGTGCGAGAGAATAAAACACGATCTTTATATGAGACGGATGACGGGGCCCAAACCTTTGAAGTTCTGCTTGGAGGGACGGATCCGATGCAACTGCTGCTTGAGAACAAGGACAGTCCTTCATTAATCCCTGGGACGCAAACTTCGATGGCCTTTACGAGCCCGCTGCATGGTTTTGTAACCGAAATCAATCAAGGACTTCCAACGTTGTATACGACTCAGAACGGTGGATTAATTTGGACTCAAAACGATCATTTCTTTAATCCGGACAAGTATAAAACCTGCGACAGCTTTACAGTTGGACCTGTATCCTTCTTCTCAGGCAGCGTGCGAGAGGGGTGGATACCTGTGGGCTGCAGCCGGGGAGATTCCACTAAGTTTAATGGTTACTTTACGGAAGATGCCGGCAACACCTGGACATTAGCGCCGTTTCAGTTGTCCTGGCAAACCGGCCTAAACGAGAAGCTGGCCCCGACTTTCCTGACGCGTAACGAAGGTTGGACGATATTAGATTCAACCGTCTATCATACGCTAAACCAAGGCGCGAGCTGGGAGCCGTTGCCGGTAAGCAACAAATTGGTTGAAACGATGATCGACTACCCTGAAATTGTGAAGCTTCAGTTCTTTAATTCCCGAGTGGGGTGGCTGCTCGTTGCCCAAGAGAATCAGAAGCGTTCGCTCCTGATGCAAACGAAGGATGGGGGACGAACCTGGCAGGTGTTATAAACGAAACGAAGGTTGTAAGCAAGCATGGCGTAAGAGCCATGCTTTTTTGTATAAAAAATAAGTAGGATGATCATGTTCATTATATTGTGAAATAAATCACGTACTATCTCCAGACTTTGTGATATATTTAACTTGTAAGGAAGATCAATCACAGGCAAGTCAAAATCGGAGCGAACGCTCCCATAATGATAGGAGTGGAGCCTTATGAAAACTGTTCAAGAAGAGGTTGTAACCCGTAATTACCTGCAGTTCTGCTACACCTGTGAAGATGCTCATCTATGCACGACAGAAGAAGCTTGCAAAGCTTGTTGGGCAGAGAAAGGACTTGACGAAGCATTCGAAATGGAAGCCGATGGCGCTGAAGAGACCCGTCAACTGATGTTTGAGTACTATGCTTAAGATAGATCGTTCTGGTTTCACACCATAATAACCTCCATTCGTAACTACGAATCGGAGGTTTTTCTTTTCTCTCAGATATCTTGGACAAGAGTGGCATATTTTCCGGACAGGATGAATAACAAGTTTTTTTCGGGACCGCATATACTTAGGGGGAAAGGAGAGAACAGCGGTACGGAGCAACCTCTCGAAGGAGGGATAAGCGATGCAGTCGTGGACGGAAATGTTTGGGGTAGTGGAAACGGCGCTGCCCATCTTGTTTGTTGTCATCGTCGGAATTTTGGCTGCGACAGCAGCAGGAGGGCTTCTTCGCGCGATTGGAAACCATCGGCAGCCTGTACTCAGCGTCCATTCCGTTATCGTCGGAAAACGGACCGAGGTCAGCCACCGCCATGACACCGATACCTCGGTGAACCGTTCTGACACGAAGTATTATATGACCTTTGAGGTCGAAAGCGGTGATCGTTTGGAGTTTGCTGTGTCGGGCGTGGAATACGGACAATGTGCGGAAGGAGACGAAGGCAAGCTGACCTTCCAAGGCCGTCGTTACCATGGGTTCGAGCGGTCTGTTCGCACCTATCGGACTGAGCTGCAGGAATACCGAAAATTTCATAGCTCCGGGTAAGTGAGAAGAAGGAAAGACACACGATAATTACAGGAAAGGCAGGCAGAGTAAGATTGGAATACAGCAAAAAAACAGAAGCGTCTCAATACGTCGGACGATCCCGACTCTTGTGTACGCTTCTGTTTTTGTTTGGATTAAATGGATAAGGCCTTGGTATTCGCTTGTTCCAGGATCATCTGAGCTACAGCCCGGCCGCTGGAAAAGGCGCGTTCAGCTAACTCACCTTTCCCTTGGCAGCCGTCGCCGCAGAAGAAGAACGGCACACCTGCCAGACGGTTAGGCAGCAGCTGATTGGTGTAAATATTTTTGACGCTTGCTACCATCGCTTTCTTCGACACGCGTTTGACTTCAACAAACTCGCGCCAATTTGGATAGTACGTATCAAAGAGAGCTTCCATTTGCTGGGTTTTCTGTTCAAGGTATTGCTTCTTCTGCTCCTCATCAGGGAAGTCATCGTTCAAGTAAGCGATACCTTGCAATAACTGGCCATGAACAGGGGCCACCGTGAAATCTGTGGCAGAGACGTCACTGATAAAGATTTTATGATCGATGTCGCTGATATAGTGGAACGGACGGGCAACGACTTTCGAGAAGCCAACATCGTAAACAAGCACTTCGGTTGAGGTGTTGTTCTTGTACGGATCCAGTGCACTTGCCCAAGGCGTTTCCTCCAGCAGTTTAGTTACCTGCTGCACTGGCATGGCGAAGATCACTTGATCGTACACAAGCTGCTGTCTGGTCTTCGTGTTTAACACGAATTTCCCGTCTTCCATCGTAATTGATTCGACCGGCTCCTTCACTGCGATCTCCCAAGACTCATTGTCTTTGATTTTATTGATCAGTTGGTCGGTAATTGTGGCCCAACTGCCAAGAATGTAGCTGACCGGTCGGCTGGAGAGGAAGAGGTTATGATAGTACTCGGAGATGACAGAACCCGGCACTTTGCGAGCTTCCTCCGGTGTAATAAAGAAGTTGGAGCACACGAGATGCTCCCACAACTCCTTCACGTCTGCCGAGGCGTGGGAATGCTCCAAATATTCGCCAAGCGTCCGATACTGCTTCAAATGATGGATGTTACCGATCACGGCCGCGATTTCAGCGACAAACCGGACTTTCTCCATAGGAGTCAACACATTCGTCTTCATAATGTTTACGAAATCCAGCGGGGCAGGGGTTAACCGTCCGTGCTTAGCGTACATCACTTTACGTTTATCGACCTGTTTGCTCTGGAATTTCAAATGCAGCTCTTCTTCCATCGCATGGAGCGTATGTCTGTCGATGCCGTACACTGCGTGTGCTCCATAGTTCAAAGTAAATCCCGATTTCTCATAGGTGAAAGCCCGTCCGCCGAGCTGGGGGCTCCGTTCAAACACGGTACCAGACGTATTGCCGTTGTCCGACAAGTATGCAGCAGCCGTAAGCCCGGCCAGGCCGCCGCCAATAATCGCGATTTTCATGAGGTAACCTCCTAAAAGGTATAATGAAGCAACCGTTTTATAAACAAACCAGCAAAACCGTATAAAAAAACATTATTTAACTACAGTATATGCTATTCATGTAAGCGCGTCCATAGAAATAGACACGAAATGTTCAAGATTGTAACCGTATTCACATAAAACCTTGACTCCTCGCCTTGACACCGAATTTTTACCAGCTTCTAGCACCAAAATAGGCAGATGCACATAAGATATACCGTTCAGCAGAGAGGGAGGAGGACCCAACTTGGCCGTCATTAAAGCGAACTCCGAAGATGTGAAGCTGCTGGCGCGCCTGATGCGCGCAGAAGCGGAAGGAGAAGGCGAACAAGGGATGTTGATGGTCGGCAATGTCGGCGTGAACCGAATCTTGGCAGATTGCTTGGACTTTCGGGATGTTCGCGACATGAATCGGATGGTGTTTCAACGTCCAGGCGGATTCGAAGCAACGATCAAGGGGTATTTCTATCAACGCGCACGCGACCGGGATATCAAATTGGCCCAACGTGTCATTAACGGGGAACGAATTTGGCCCGCGTCGAATGCGTTATGGTTCTTCAGGCCAACGGGTGATTGTCCTGGCACTTGGTATAACCAACAAAATACCGGCCGATATAAGGCACATTGCTTCTTTGCTCCATCCGGGCAAGACTGTCCATCCGTCTATTAACTCTATCGTATCGCTTGATTAATTTTGAGGAGGAATGGAATTCATGTTTACTCAACAATTCCGGCCAGCTGCGTATCCTGCGGGCCAAAGTACTTATCCGATGATGCCGATGGGAGGCGGATATCCGCAGACAACCGGAACTGGCATGCCGCCGCAAGTATCCAGCGGAAGCCCGATGACGCCCACCGGAATGGTGATGCCAATGCCGACGCAGGTGTATGAGCAATCTTACATTGAAAATATTTTCCGTCTGAATTTGGGCAAAGTTGGCACGTTTTACATGACCTACGAGAACAACAGCGAATGGAACGCTAAAGTCTTTAAAGGTGTGCTGGAAGCGGCTGGTCGCGATCATATCATTATTAGCGATCCGGTTACCGGCGTGCGGACCGTCTTGCTGATGGTCAATTTCGACTACGCGACGTTTGACGAGCCGTTGATTTATCAATATCCTGGTGTGATTGGATCCCCGCCGCCAACTCGATAAGCGCACTCTGGTTCCCTTGGGATTTCAAGGGGGCCTTTTTTTATTTTTTCCAGCCTGCCACGCCTGTTCGTTAGGAATACCGCAGCGTTTGACTGTGTAGTGTATAATAATATAATTAAGAAGAATTCATATATCGAATGTAACGGTTTGGAAATAAAGGAGATGAATCCCTTGGGAAATTAAAGCTGTCTTTCTCATATCGAATGCAATTGAATATTGATGATTTTAATCCACGAAGGAGGTGCACCTATTCGCCGCCGGATCGGCGGGAATAGGAAACGTATTGAGTGACCCTTTACCGAGTCTTTATTCCGTAGGATTCATGGTGTTATTGGTGTTGCTTAACGGACTTTTTGTGTCGGCTGAATTTGCCATTGTGAAGGTGAGGAGCTCCCGCATCGAGGCGTTAGCTGAGGAGGGGCGAAGGAGCGCGAAAATCGCGAAAGAGCTGTTAAGCAAGCTGGACGGTTACTTGTCAGCCTGTCAGGTCGGGATCACCCTCAGTTCGCTTGGGCTTGGATGGCTTGGCGAGCCTGTCGTTGCCCGAATTTTAGGGCCGATGTTCGAGATGATGGGCTTGGGTGAACGGCCGGGTTTTATCATTTCGTTAGCCGTTTCGTTTCTCTTGATCGCCATTTTGCATATCGTGCTGGGAGAGTTGGCCCCCAAGACGATCGCTGTCCGTAAAGCCGAGACTATTACGTTATGGCTCGCTTGGCCGATGAGCATCTTTTACCGGTTGATGTACCCGTTCATCTGGCTGTTAAACGGGCTCTCCGCCGGTCTCTTGCGACTGTTTCGCATTGCGCCTGTAACGGAGCAGGACTCGCTGCACACGGAAGAAGAAATCCGTGTGATGATGAAGGAAAGCAGCGAGAGCGGTTTGATCGATAGTACGGAAATGTCGCTGGTCGACAATATTTTTGAGTTTGCTGATACAACCGCCCGTGAGATTATGATCCCCCGAACAGAAATGATCTGTTTGTATACGCAGCATTCGCTGGAAGAGAACCTGGAAATCGCCTTGGAAGGTACAAGAACACGTTATCCTGTCTGCAATCATGATAAAGATCATATTATCGGATTTATTCATATTAAAGATCTGATCCGCTCCCAAAACCGGAATTTCCGCGATCTAATACGTCCGATTATGGCCGTCCCGGAATCGATTCCGATCAGTGATTTGATGAAGCGCATGCAGCGGGGACGGACGCAAATCGCGATCCTGATCGATGAATACGGCGGGACCTCTGGGATGGTGACGTTGGAGGACATTGTCGAGGAGATTGTGGGTGAGATTCAGGATGAGTTCGATGAAGAACGTCCTGGCATCGAGCAGCTGGACACGAATGTGTATTCGATCGACGGGCTTATGCTGATCGAGTCCATCAATGACCGATTTGGCCTGGAGCTGGATTCCGACGACTATGACACCATTGGCGGTTGGTTATATTCAAGGATCGATATCCTGCCTCCGCAGGTCGGGCAAACCGTAGAATATGGCGGAATCACGTACGTGGTGGAGGAGACCGACAACAAACGAATCTCTCGCGTCAAGCTTATTCGCGAGCAGCTCTTGCCGTTGGAAGAAGCGGGCGCTTAATAAAATAAAGCCGGATGACTCTCTTGGATCGAGAGCATCCGGTTTTATTGTTTTTTCAATTAGAATGCCCAGTTGCCTTTAATGAAGATCGGCTCTTCTTTGCCGTCTGCCGTGATGCCGAAAATATCCATCTCTGCGGATCCAACCATAAAGTCTTCATGCGCCAAGCTGGAGTTCAACCCGCGTTGTGCCAGTTCTTCCTGGGACATTGATTTGCCGCCTTCCAGGTTAAACGCGTAGGCATTTCCGATGGCCAAGTGGTTGGAGGCATTCTCGTCAAACAGTGTATTGTAGAACAGAATACCGGATTGCGAGATCGGAGAGTTATGCGGTACTAATGCCACCTCTCCCAAGTAATGCGAGCCTTCGTCCAGCTCCACGAGCTGTTTAAGGACATCGGCACCTACTTCGGCTTTGTAATCCACGATTCGGCCGTTCTCAAACGTCAACGAGAACCGGTCGATGATCGTGCCGCGGTAGCTCAGCGGTTTTGTCGCGGAGACCGTGCCGTTTACCCCTGTTTTAAGCGGAGCGGTGAACACTTCCTCAGTTGGCAGGTTAGCCAGGAACGTGTTACCTTGGGCGTTGATGCTCTCAGCAGCGACCCACAGATGGCCTTCCGGCAGCTCGATGGTCAGGTCGGTACCTGGTGCTTTATAATGCAGCTTCTTGTAGCGTTTCGCATTTAAGTAATCGGATTTTTGCGTGAGGTTCTCGATATGTTGCTGCCATGCCGCGATCGGGTCAGGCTGATCCAGGCGAACCGTACGGAAGATCGCTTCCCACAACGCGGGTACACGTTCTTCTTCAGGAAGGTTAGGGAAGACTTTGTCTGCCCATGCCTTGGAAGGTACAGCTACGATCGACCAGCTGAATTTATCGGACATCTGCATTTCACGGTACTTGCTCATCGCTTTGCCGTATGCTTTCTGATGATTGGTGAGCCGTTGCGTCGACACGCCTTTCAACAGGTCAGGGTCGGAGGAGATGACATGCAACACCGCGGCACCGTTCTCTACGTATTCCAACATCTCGCCGGCATACCATTTCGGTTCATCCAGGAAGGATTCTTCGGCAGCCATATCATAGCGAAGACGGGTGACCACATCATCGCTCCAGTTAACTTTAACGAAGCGAGCGCCAGCTTCATAGGCTTGTTTCACAATAAGACGGACGAGCTCCGCGCTATCGATGGTCGTGTTGATAATCAGATTTTGTCCGGGTTGAACGTTAACGCCAATTTTGACAGCGAGTTCTGCATATTTTTCCAGTTTCTTTTGAAAATCGGACATCTACGGGTTCCTCCAAACTTTAGGAATTAATTACATGCTTAATCATACACCATTTGCCAGCAAAATTGGAATGCCGCGCGATGGCGATCCTTCGTTTCTACATTTGATATTCCCCCAAAACATGGTACGATATTGCAAAGAGACTGTCCCATAAAAAGGAGTTACGTACATGATGAACGAATTGACCATTGTTCATGCAGAAATGCGCCGGGAGGAGGATGGTTCCTACATCGGCAAGACTATTTTCGAAGTAAGCTCGCATAAGGCTGCTTATGAAATTACCTTCTACAGTGAGAAGGGGACGGATTGGGATTACAGCCTTCATTATGCCAACGAACCGGGCATTGAGGAGCAATTCCTTGCCGTTGACGAACGGATCGAAGAGGACGACGAGTTGTTTGATACCTTGTTGGATGCTGCGTGGGATACGCTGCCGGAGGCTTAAACCGTTGACTTCCGTTGGATAGCGGAAGAGTGGGGGAGGAGGAATAAACCTTGTGGCAACATCCGTTCTATCGCACATCACTTGGGATTATTATGGTGCTGACCATCATCTATTTGTTATCCAAGGTCAGTTTTATCTTTAATCCGCTGGTGACGCTGGTATCCATATTAATTGTTCCACTTACGATCTCCGGATTTCTGTATTATCTGCTGCGACCGATCGTCCAGTTCCTGGAACGGAAGAAACTGAACCGGGTACTGTCGATTTTGCTCATTTACTTATTATTCGCCGGAGTTATTACGATCTTCTTAATCGTGGTCTGGCCGCCGCTGCGGAAGCAGATCATTGAATTTATGAACAATGTGCCGAAAATGATCAATGGACTGCAGACCCAATTCAACGACATCCGCGACAATCGCTACCTCTCTATGGTGACGAATGAAACCAGTCCGGAACTGATGAGCAAAGTCACGGAATATTTGAACTCGGCTATGGAAGCCATTTCCGGTTACTTGTCTCATGTGGTGACCTTCCTGAACGACTTCGTCATTGTCGTAGGTACTGTTCCGATTCTGCTCTATTACATGCTGAAGGAGGATGAACGGGTCACGCCAATGCTGGTGCGGATGCTGCCTAGTCGTTACCGCCGGGATGGAGCCAACGTCATCCATGAAATCGACAACATGCTCAAAGGGTTTATCGCCGGGCGTATGATTAGTGCGTTGCTGCTGGCGTTTATGAGCTTTATCGGTTTTTGGATGATCGGGTTGCCGTATCCGCTGCTTCTTGCGGTAGTAGGGGCGTTGTTTAATTTCATCCCATATTTCGGGGCACTGCTGGGGGCAATTCCTTGTGTGATCGTGGCATTCACCGTGTCTCCGACCATGGTGCTCTGGGTTATCGTGGTTGTGGTGGTTGCGCAGCAAATCGAAGGCAACCTGATCTCTCCCTACATATATGGCAAGACGATCAATATTCATCCGTTAACTACGATCGTTTTGTTGCTGGTGGCCGGTGATTTTGGCGGCATTCTGGGGATGATCTTGGCGATTCCGGTGTACATGATGCTGAAGATTATCGTACTTAAGGCACATAAACTTTATTTTGCAGAAAAAATGGAGGATCTCACCGAAACAAATCCATAAACTTATCAGCGACCTGCAAGGTGATGAATATCATATCTCCCATCCCTGCGATTGGGCGATGATTATTCTATTAGGTAGACATTCAAAGAGTCGGATCCATCTCGCGAAACAGCTATGGACGGCTTTTTGAATATCCTGTTCGATAGAAATCATCAATTTGCTCGGGGGATGATGTACATGGCAGTGCAAGCCAAAGGCGGGAAGTACTTTTATGCATGGAGCAAGATTCTTCCCGACGGATCGTTTTACCTTCCGGATCAAGCCCTGCAAGAGTACCAAATTCGACCGGATTCCAACATTATTCTGATGACCGGCCGGAATACGGCCAAAGGCTTTAGCGTTCTGTGCAAAGAACTGATCGCCAACTCGCCGCTGGCCCCGATCTTCGCCAGCATTCCTCAGCTTCAGCAATTCGCCATCCCGGAAGGGGAACCGGTTATCGTGAAAGAACGGACGTTTTGCTGGGTGTACTTGAATAGCAAAGGATATTTTACGCTGCCGTTGACCACCTGGCAGCAATTTGGCCTCAAGCCGGGCGACCAACTGCTCAGCTTGCGTGCCACCCATTTAGCGTTTAACAATTTGGCGGAGGGGCCTTATATTGAGCAAGCGAAGCAACTCCGTGATATTCTCGTCTATGAATGAAAAGCAGCTTACAAAGAAACCAGCCAGTCGTCTGAGCTTTAGCGGCTGGCTGGTTTTCATTTCTCTTTTCCTTTAGGCGGATTCGGTTGACGACGGGTATTTCGCGATCAAATTTCTGTAGGCATCCTTCGGCCGCAGCCCGATCAGCTTCTCCACTGGTCGGCCTTGATGAAAGAAGATCACGGTCGGCATCGACATCACACCAAATTGTGACGCCAAATCCGGGAGTTCATCACAGTCAACCTTCAGCAGGTGAACGGCCCCGCCGTACTCCTCATGCAGCTCGTCCAAGATAGGGGATAGTACCAGAGCGGATGCTGACACCTGTAGCTTTGGACAATTCACCAATTCTCATCGCTTTTGAATCACCTGCTTTCTTGGGTTCATTATAAACCCTGACATTAATGTGAGGGTCAACCGTTTTTACCTCGAATCGCAAAAAAAACTTCATCGTCAACTCCGATGCATGAGTTCATGGATCGTGTATAATGTAGGAAATTGGGCGTCTGCCATACAGGCGGCAAAGGAGGAAAGCATGAAACCTGCCTTATTAATCATCGATATGCAGCAGGCTTTTTTGAACCATCCACGCATCCAAAGTGAAATCCCAGAGGTTTGCGAGTACATTAATGCGGTCGCAGACTTGTTCAGAGAAGCAGGGCGGCCGGTTGTGGTGGTCCAAGATCAGGATGGAGGTGTGGGAACTCCAGGTTACGACGTTATCCCAGAGGTCAAACTGGTTGAATCCGACCTGCGGGTCTCCAAGGTATGGAATAACTCGTTCTGGAAGACGAACCTTGAGGAGCTTCTGCGTGAGCAGGACACCGACTTCGTCGTGGTCTGCGGATTTGCCGCCGAACACTGCGTTACGTTTACGTTTAATGGCGCGGTAGAGCGCGGGTTTGGTGCAGCGATTTTGCAGAAAGGCATCCTCGGCGAACACCCCGATGCGGTGACCGCTGTCTATCGGGACCGCAGCCTGATCAGCTACGCCGTGATTCGCGCGCTTTTGAAGCAAGATTAATTTATGGCATTACATATCTAAAACAATGTGAAGTTGCGAGCTAGTTCATTTTTCATATCAGGAGGCGGTATGTTCCATGAATGCACATGAAATCGATTATCGGATTATTGGAAGTGAAATGCAGTGTGTGGAAGTCCATTTGGATCAGGGAGAGAGCGTCGTAGCGGAAGCCGGCAGCTTTATGATGATGGATCCCGATATCCGGATGGAGACGATTTTTGGCGATGGCAGCAATCAAGGCGGCGGTCTCATGGGCAAGCTCATGGGGGCAGGTAAGCGGTTGTTGACCGGTGAGGGCTTGTTTATGACGGTCTTCACCAACGCCGGGTATCAACGGCAGGCCGTTACTTTTGCTTCACCCTATCCTGGAAAAATCGTCCCGCTGGACCTGCAAATGCTTGGCGGGAAGGTGATTTGTCAGAAAGACGCGTTCCTGTGCGCAGCCAAAGGCGTATCCGTCGGCATTGAATTCCAGCGGAGGCTGGGTACCGGCTTCTTTGGCGGGGAAGGCTTCATTATGCAGAAGATTGAAGGCGATGGGCTTGCTTTTGTGCATTCCGGCGGTTTGGTCATCGAGAGAGACCTTGCCCCTGGCGAAGTGCTTCGCCTCGACACCGGTTGTTTGGTGGCCATGACGGCTTCGGTCGATTACAACATCGAGTTCGTCAAAGGAGTTAAAACTGCCTTGTTCGGCGGGGAAGGTCTGTTCTTCGCTACGCTGCGCGGCCCCGGCAAAGTTTGGGTGCAATCGTTGCCGTTCAGCCGTTTGGCAGATCGCGTATTGTCCGCATCCCGCTATTCAGGCCGCAAGGATGAAGGCAGCTTGCTCGGCGGCTTGGGGAACCTGCTCGACGGAAAATAATAGAGGTACGGAAGTTCAGCGAGTTTGCATGGTGAGAAAGGCGGTTGACATTCCGCTCCTCAAGTAACTAATATGGTTACATGATGATGGAAAGGGGGAGCGGCTTATCATGACGATTAGCTCCAGATTTTCTGTGGCGATTCACATCTTGTCCCTGCTTGAAATCAGTAAGGACGAGATTTGCACATCGGAATATATTGCCGGCAGCGTGAACACGAACCCAGTTGTCATCCGCCGCATTATGGGTATGCTAAGCAAAGCGGGCTTGGTAGAAGTCCGTACGGGGGTGGCCGGAGCCAAGCTGTCACGGCAGCTGGATCAGATTACTCTGCTGGATGTATACCGTGCCGTGCATGTTGTGGAGGAAGACGGATTGTTTGCCGTCCATGATCAGACCAACCCCGATTGCTTGGTCGGTAAGAATATTCAAGCGGCCATTGAACCGATTTTCTCCAAGGCGCAGAAGGCAATGGAAAATACGCTTGCGGCGGTAACGCTGCAGGATGTGGTGAACGAAATTTCGGTCGTCAACAATCCATCCGTGTAACGCGAAATTCACCTTTAGCGGTCAACGGAGTGAAGCCCCCTAACGATAGGGGGCTTTTTTTGAGCGAAAAATTGACAATGCAGGCTCCTGTAACTATACTGATTACAACGATGCAATTGTAACATCCTCTGTTACACCTGCTTAACGGTCATTTATTTGTTTTTACACTGTTTTCAATTATGAAGGAGGACATCGATCTTGGCTCATCCCTTACCGATTCATCCCGCCACAAAACTGGGCGTTGTTCAACTGAAAGTTCGCGATCTGGAGCGCTCGCTCACCTTCTATCAAGAGGTGATCGGCCTTCGGCTGTTGCGCAAAAGCGGTCATGTGGCCGAGTTAACCGTAGACGGCCAACATCCTTTATTGATTCTGGAGGCAGATCCCCGTTATCGCGTGCTGCCGGAGCAGTCTGTATCTGGGCTGTACCATTTTGCCATCTTAGTTCCGGGGCAGGTGACCTTGGGGCTTGTTCTGCGCAATTTGATCCGGCATCAAATCCCCGTGGGCCAGGGGGATCACTTGGTCAGCGAGGCGCTGTACCTAAGTGATCCGGATCAGAACGGCATTGAGATCTATGCCGATCGCCCCCGCGCTACCTGGCAGAAAACGGCATCCGGCGAAATTCACATGATAACCGATCCGGTGGATATCCAAAACCTGTTACAACTCTCCGAACATGCGCAGTGGAACGGTTTGCCGGAAGGTACGCGCATGGGCCACGTGCATTTTCACGTAGGGGATTTACAGGTAGCGGAACAGTTCTATTGCGGCGTATTAGGTTTTGAGGTCACACTTCACTTCGGCGCATCGGCGTTATTTATCTCGGCCGGCGGTTACCATCACCATATCGGCTTAAACCTGTGGGCGGGCAAAGGTGCACCGCCAGCGCCGGAGGATGCGGTGGGCATTCGTTACTTTACGGTAGAGCTGCCGGACGTTCCGGCATTGGACGCCGTTGTAAGCCGGTTAGATGAAGCCAGGGTGGTTTATACGCGGGAGGGGAATGAGCTGCGGCTTAGTGATCCTTTCGGCATTGGCATTAAACTTACGGTTGCTGCTTGAAGAGTGCGCTTGCAGCGGAAGTTCTGAAGATTTTAAGTCTTCCTTTTGGCGCGGTCCTTCACCTATAATAGATTTACGTATTATTTTAGGAGGAAAGGACCGGTCGTTATGAAAATGTTCCCTCAATTAGAAACGGAACGTTTTGTACTCAGAAGGCTGACGACGAAGGACGCCGCCGATTTGTTCCATTATTTCTCCAACGACGAAGTGACCAAATATTACGATTTGGATCGTTTCGTGGAGCTCCGAGAGGCCGAGGAACTCATCCAGAAGTGGAACAGCCGCTATTTGGAGAAGCGGGGCTTTCGCTGGGCGATTACGGTTAAGGCCGAAAGCGACCGGGTGATCGGCACTTGTGGTTTTCATAACTGGTCGAAGGAGCATTTCAAAGCAGAGGTCGGATACGAGCTCAACCCAGACTATTGGCGCCAAGGTGTGATGACGGAAGTGCTGCAGGAGATACTGCGCTTTGGCTTCGAGGATCTAGGGCTGAATCGGATTGAGGCTTATATCGACCCCGACAATATTCGATCCAGGTACTTGTTGGAGAAGACGGGCTTTCATGAGGAAGGATATTTAAAGGAAACGTTCTTCGAGAAAAATCAATTTGTGGATGCGGTTGTCTTCGCTTTGCTGAAGAAGCAATATGAAGCGAAACGGAATCGGCAGTTCCGGTAGAGCTATTTCCAACCTTCCACGGTCATGCATAATTCCCCAGTCTCGGCAAACAATTGTAACAGGATGTTACTTTGACTGAGGCTGGGGGTTAAGGCAAATGGTATTTATCGTTTCTTTTCTGATTATTCTGTTGTTCGTCCTCTGGGGAGCTATTGCTCCAGACCATTTGGCAGCGACAGCGGATCAGGTATTAGGTTTTTCCATCGGAAGTTTCGGCTGGTTTTATTTAATGACCACGCTGGGACTTCTTGTTTTTTCGCTATACTTGGCGTTTAGCAAGCATGGTCAGATTAAGCTGGGCGATGATGACGATGAGCCCGAATATTCGAATCTCTCCTGGTTTGCCATGCTCTTTAGCGCAGGGATGGGCATCGGGCTCGTCTTTTGGGGAGCGGCCGAACCTTTGTCGCATTATTTAATCCCGCCCGAAGGGGCAGAGGGAGGTACCCCGCAAGCAGCCCGACTGGCAATGCGATATTCGTTTTTCCATTGGGGTCTGCATCCTTGGGGCGTGTATTCGCTCATTTCGCTTGCCCTCGCCTATTTCCAATTCCGCAAAGGGTACCGCGGACTGATTAGCATGACCTTCATTCCGCTCTTAGGCGAGAAGCTGGTTCAAGGCGTTCTGGGGAAAATCATCGATATTCTCGCTGTGATCGCAACGGTTTTCGGTGTAGCCACCTCGTTAGGTTTAGGCACTCTGCAGATTAGCAGCGGGCTCAATCATTTATTTGGGATCCCCAATGCGATAATGACCCAAGCGATCATTATTGCGGTTGTGACCGTCTTGTTCCTGTTATCTGCCACCACCGGGCTCGATAAAGGCATTAAGCTGTTAAGCAACACCAACTTGATCATTGCCATTACATTACTTCTGTTCGTGTTATTGGCAGGTCCGACTTCCTTTATCTTCGATACGTTTACGACCACGTTGGGGGATTACTTGCAGAACCTCATCGTCATGAGCTTACGCATGACCCCATTTACTCAAGGGACCTGGGTAGGGAACTGGACGCTGTTTTATTGGTCGTGGTGGATTGCTTGGGCCCCGTTTGTGGGAACCTTCATCGCCAGAGTGTCCCGCGGACGAACGATCAAGGAATTTGTGCTTGGAGCCCTTATCATTCCCAGTGCTTTCGGATTTGTATGGTTTGCTGTCTTCGGCGGGACCGGATTGAATTTGGAGATCTTTCAACATGCGGGATTGGCTCAAGCGGTACAGGAAGACGTGACCACCGCATTGTTTCTCATGTTGGAGCAACTGCCACTAGGTACGTTGATTGCGGGAGTAGCTACGTTGCTCATTATTACGTTCTTCGTAACTTCGGCGGATTCAGCAACCTTTGTGTTAGGGATGCTGTCCTCCAAGGGGACGCTGCATCCTCGCAATAAGGTGAAATTAACGTGGGGGATTTTGCAGTCCTTGATCGCCTTGGTCCTGCTGATCAGCGGAGGTCTTAACGGATTGCAAACTGCTTCGATCGTGGCGGCACTGCCTTTTGCCGTCATTATGCTCGGAATGTGCGTTTCCTTGTTGAAGGCGTTAAAAGGTGAAGAGAAAGAACGTAAGCGCAAGGAACGGCAAACCCGACAGTTTATCGAACGGTTGAAAGCGAAGGAGCAAATCGATCCTTCTCCATCCAAGGAATAGAGAGAGTGGGGCTAGGGAGACACCGCATATTTAGCGGTGCTCCCGGAGATACTCCGTTTGATAGAGGGTATGGACTCGGCGAAGCACCGTCTGGGCCTGTTCACTAAACTTCATATCCACGATTTGATCTTTGATCAGAAAGACACCGGTTTGCCCGCGATGTTGGCCTTGTGCTGCGGCATACAGCAATCCAGCTCCATGGGTCGGCGGGGAGAAGAAGAGCTTCATCACCGGTTTCAGCCAGATGGGAAGCCCCGAACGTTTCCCTTTACGTAAGGTGTTGTTGCTTCCCGGATCCACGCTCCGAATCTCGATCCCCTCTTCGGCGAGCTGTGGAGCAACCGCTTTGGTCCATAAAGTAAGCGCCAGTTTAGAGGTGGCATACGGACCTAACAGCTTGCGGAATTTCACCGGACGCTCGAGCTGGTTAGGGTCAAACGCTTTAACCCGATTGATGACTGCGGACGAGGTATTGATAATCGTTTTGAAATGGCCACGCTTCAGCAAATCCTTGAGTTCCATGGTGACGATATATGGCACAACGCTCATCAGCTCATAGTGAAGCTCCCGTCCTTGCTTCGAATACTCCAACTCCGGGAAGCTGCGGCCGGCATTGTTAAACAGCACATCAATCGACGCTTCATTCGTTTTAATCTGCTCCAGCGTATGCCGCAGACTAGCAAAATCCGATAAGTCCGATGTCTTGTAAGTTCTGAGCTGTCCCGCTTGAGCAGCACTTAGCAGCTTCGGATCATCCGCCGGCCAGTCCGATCGGTTTAAACCGATCACTTGCCACCCCTCTTGGATCAGCATCCGCGTTAACTCCAGCCCGATTCCGGAGCTGGCCCCCGTAATTAAAGCAATAGGTTGATTTCCATGATTCATGTTCACAGAGCCTCCTTTACTGTTATGAAGCCCTTCACTGACTTCAGGCCGATTGTAGATCTTGGAGTCGACTCCAAGTCAAGTCTTGATTTTCAAGTATTCCGAATATTGACTTGGAGCTGACTCCAAGTTGTATAATGCAGAAAAGATGGTTAACGGAGGGATCAAGCGATGGCGGTTCAATCCATCAGTCCAGACAGTTTCACGATCAAGCAAGTTGCTGAGCATACCGGGATATCCGAGGATACGATTCGATATTACGAGAAAATCGCACTTCTCCCTCGAGCCGAGCGGAAGGAGAATGGACATCGCATTTATCACAAGGAGGACCTGGATACGATTCGACTGATTTCTTGTTTGAAAAAGACCGGGATGCCCCTGGACGAAATGCGCCCCTTCCTGAAGGTGTCTGCTGATGCGAATGCCGAGGACTACCCGGAGCTCGTGGAGAAGATGATCCGGCACCGGGCCAGCATCGTTGAACAAATCGCCTCCTTGCAGCAGGTGGTTGATTTTATTGATTTGAAGTTGAAGCAGGGGAAGTACCAGCCTGAGGAATGTGAGACGGAAGGGATGACCGGCACCCCTGCTGACCATGCAAAGGATGCAACGCCGGGCAAGCCCATATCGACGGCAGAGCTGCGTTATTTTTCCGCGTCACCGAGTGAAAGCCCTTATTGAAGAATCGCTGTTCTTTTGCCATAATTAATCGAAGCAGATGACTCGTCCGCGCTGGCGGGAGTCTTACATAAAGGAGGAGCTTGGGTTGAAGGGGATTATTACCGTACTGGGTAAAGACAAAGTAGGCATTATCGCCAAGGTATGCACGTATTTGGCCGATCACAATGTGAACATTCTTGATATTTCACAGACGATTATTCAAGGGTATTTCAATATGATGATGATCGTGGATATTTCTTCACCGACCAAGAGCTTTGAGACGCTGGTTGAAGAATTGCAGGAGCTGGGCCGTTCCATCGGTGTGGAAATTAAGCTGCAGCACGAAGATATTTTTAATACGATGCACCGGATCTGAGGAAGGGAAGGGACACTATGATCTCACGCGTTGAAGTACAAGAAACCAATTCGATGATCCGCGAGATGAACCTCGACGTACGCACGATTACGATGGGCATCAGCCTGATGGATTGCGCTCACGAGGATATGAACGTCTTTAACCGGAACATCTACGATAAAATTACCCGGACTGCCGAAAACCTGGTCAAAACCGGGGAGGACCTGGAGAAGCAATTTGGCGTGCCCATCGTGAATAAACGGATCTCGGTAACGCCGATTTCGATCGCTGCCGGCGGGCTGAAAACGGATACGTTCGTGCCGGTGGCTGAAGCGCTGGACCGGGCGGCGAAGGAAGTAGGCGTCAACTTTATCGGCGGCTTCTCGGCCCTTGTGCAGAAGGGTTTTACGAACGGCGACCGGGTGCTGATCGACAGCATCCCTGAAGCGCTGGCCGTTACCGAACGGGTTTGCTCCTCAGTGAACGTGGGCTCCTCGCGCAACGGGATTAATATGGACGCGGTGAAAAAGATGGGCGACATCATCCTCCGTACCGCGGAACGGACAGCGGATCGGGGTTCGATCGGCTGCGCCAAGCTGGTGGTGTTCTGCAATGCGGTAGAAGATAACCCGTTTATGGCGGGCGCATTTCACGGTGTTGGTGAACAGGAGTGCGTCATCAACGTGGGCGTCAGCGGCCCTGGGGTCGTGAAGCGTGCGCTGGAGGAAGTGAAAGGTAAGGACTTTGAGACGTTGTGCGAAACGATTAAGCGGACAGCGTTTAAAGTCACACGGGTAGGTCAGTTGGTTGCACAGGAAGCGTCGAAGCGCCTTGGCGTTCCGTTTGGCATTATCGACTTGTCGCTGGCTCCGACACCGGAGATTGGCGACTCCATCGCAGAGATTTTCCAAGTGATGGGCTTGGAGGAAGCAGGAGCGCCGGGAACGACGGCCGCGCTGGCGATCTTGAACGATAACGTGAAAAAAGGCGGCGTCATGGCCTCCTCCTACGTTGGCGGCTTAAGCGGTGCGTTCATCCCGGTCAGCGAAGACCACGGGATGATCGAAGCGGTGCAGCGCGGTGCGCTGACGCTGGAGAAGCTGGAAGCGATGACGTGCGTGTGCTCCGTTGGCCTTGACATGATCGCGATTCCGGGGAACACGAGCGCCGCGACGATCTCGGGCATTATCGCGGACGAATCGGCTATCGGCATGGTCAACAACAAGACGACCGCCGTTCGGATTATTCCGGTGATCGGCAAGGATGTTGGCGAGGTCGTGGAGTTTGGCGGTTTGCTGGGCTACGCGCCGATTATGCCGGTTAACGCCTTTAACTGTGCGCCATTCATTGAGCGGGGCGGCCGGATACCGGCGCCGATCCACAGCTTTAAGAACTAACTAAGCGGCGGGGGACGCAGCTATGTTCAAGACGATTGGACTTCTGGCGCATGTTGACGCTGGGAAAACCACCTTTGCTGAAGCGTTGCTCTACCACACGCAAACGATTCGCAGCCGCGGCCGAGTTGATCATCGCGATGCCTTCTTGGACAGTCACGAGATCGAGAAGGCAAGGGGCATCACCGTATTTGCCGACCAGGCGGAAATGAGATACGGGGATAATACCTACTTTTTGCTGGATACGCCGGGACACGTCGATTTTTCCGCAGAAATGGAACGGGCTTTGCAAGTGCTCGACTATGCGGTGATCATCGTAAGCGCGGTGGAAGGGGTGGAAGGCCACACGGAAACGGTCTGGCAGCTGCTTCGGGCATATGGAATTCCTACGTTTTTCTTTATCAATAAGACGGATCGTACCGGAGCGGACCCGGACCGGGTTCTGGAAGATATCCGCCGCGAGCTGAGCGGAGATGTGCTGGATCTGTCGGCTTGGGCAACGACCGGCCAACTGGACGAGACGGATAAGGCACGGCTTGCGGAACGAGATGAGTCGTTGCTGGAACCGTTCTTGGAAGGGACCTTATCCGATGCCGAATGGAACGAACATCTCATACGGATGGTTCAACACGGCCATGTGTTTCCTTGCCTTAGGGGATCTGCGCTGCTGGATATCGGCATTGACGTGTTTCTGAAGGCGCTGGATCGTCTCACAGTGACCCGGTATGATCCGATGCTTCCGTTTGCGGGGCGGGTGTACAAAATTCGCCATGATGAGCAAGCGACGCGCATCACCTTCATCAAGGCGTTACAAGGCTCGTTAAAAGTGAGAGATGAACTCACCTACGGCCCGGAAGGCGAACAACGCACGGAGAAAATAACCGCCATTCGCAAATACAACGGACAGCGGTTTGTGCAGGCCGATTCCGTTCAAGCAGGAGAACTGTTCGCGGTAACCGGCTTGACGGCGCTATCTTCCGGTGAAGGCATCGGGGCGTTGGTTGACCCGATTCGCCGTGAGCTCGCCCCCACGTTGCAGTCGAAGGTACAATTTGAACCGCCGCTCCATCTGAAGGAAGTCCTGCGCGTCTTTCAGCTGCTGGACGCCGAGGACCCGACATTAGGAACCCGCTGGGATGAAACGCTGCAGGAGCTGCATATCCATGTCATGGGCAAAATTCAGTTGGAGATCTTGCAGCAGGTCGTCCAGGGACGATTTGGGATGAAGATTACGTTTGGACCGCCGGAGATTTTGTATAAAGAGACGATATCTACATCGGTGAAGGGCTGCGGTCACTTCGAACCATTAGGGCATTATGCCGAAGTCCATTTGCGGCTGGAGCCTGCCGAACGGGGCAGCGGAGTGACGTTTGTAAATACTTGTCACGCGGATGATTTGTCCGTAGGCTATCAAAATATGATCGGCCAACATGTGCTGGAACGAGAGCATCACGGCCTGTTGACCGGCTCGCCATTGACGGACGTGCGCGTTACGTTGCTCACCGGCCGCTCGCACAACAAACATACCAGCGGAGGCGATTTCCGCGAGGCGACGTACCGCGCGATTCGGCAGGCGTTGGAGCAGGCAGAGAATGTGCTGCTGGAGCCGGTGTATCATTTTAAAATCAAAGTGCCCTTAGATCAGCTTGGTAAAGTGTTAACCGATATCCAGCAAGCGCATGGCCGATTTGATCCGCCGGAGACGGGAGAAGAGACGGCTGTGATTTCAGGTGTCGTTCCGGTAGCGACATTTATGGATTATCCAACAGAGCTGGCAGCGATGACGCACGGGAAAGGTTCAATCATGCTGAAATTTGGCGGTTATGAGCCTTGCCATCAAGCTGAGACGATCATCGCCCAGAAGGACTATAATAAAAATGCCGATCCGGCATATACCTCGTCCTCGATCTTTTGTGCAAAGGGGCAAGCGTTTTCTGTGCCGTGGGACGAGGCGCCTAAACATATGCACGCTTCGGTATCATGAGGTGATTTAATGTATCCCAAAATTTTGATCGCCTTCGTTCTATCGATCATTCTCACCTCGTGTACAAGTCAGCCTATGAAAGATGATCCGAATTCCGAGGCGTACACCTTGTACCACAATATTTTTTATCATCAATATTCGACTCAACTCGCTCTTTTGGCAGACATTTTGGAACGGATCTCCCAAGTGGAGCTCGATCAAGAAGAATCGGCTTACATTCAAGGAAAAATTGACGGGTACTCCGAAAATAGTTGGTTTGTTTTCTACTCGATGAATCGCACGGATAGTCCGTCTCTGGATCAGGCAGTGCCCGCAGAACTTCGTTCTGCCATGTATGAGGTCATTGACGAGACCAATCAGTTATTAAGTTCCTTGAACGAAAAATTGGATGCGCATAATAAACTTACCGTTGCACAAGATAATCAGGAGCTTATTCAAGAACTGATTCAGCAGTGTGATGAGCTGAACGTCACCTCAAGTTATATCAAAGACGAGAAAAATTGGAGCTCCTACAAAGAACAGCTACAGTTGGCTCTGCTGAAGTTTCAAGAGTTTCGAGACAAACTCCAGTCGGAATAATGGATTTCTTCTCTTTATGTTGACAATCCGTTATTAGGTGCATATAATATCCAATAATTCCATATTGCCAAATGTGTTGATTAGAAATAGTAAACGTGATTTGACCTTTCAGAGAGCCGTTGGGTGGTGCGAAACGGCAGCGTCCGTCATGTTGAACTCGTCTATGAACAGCTGCCTGATATGTAGGGTAAGCCGGGATTCCGCCGTTACAAGGATAGATGGTGTTCGCCATCGAAAGAGATCATTTCATCATGTGAAATGAATTAGAGTGGTACCGCGGGTTCAACCTCGTCTCTATAGCAGAGACGGGGTTTTTTTGTTGATTAAAGTCCGGGTTTAATCAACCCCGCTTCACATAGATTCAATCCAAATTCCAAAATCAAGGAGGAACTTTCAGATGGAACGTTACCGCAACATTATCGTACTGGATACAACGTTACGCGATGGGGAGCAAGTCCCTGGTGCCAAGTTAAACGTACGGCAAAAGCTGGAGTTTGCTCAGCAGCTGAAGCGCCTCCGTGTAGATATTATTGAGGCCGGCTTCCCTGCGTCCTCACAAGGTGATTTTCAGGCGGTGCAGCAAATTGCCCGAACCGTAGGAGACAGTGTAGGCATTACCGCGTTGGCACGGGCGGTAAAATCCGACATCGATGCCGTGTACGAAAGCATCCGTGAGGCCGAACAGCCGTTAATCCATATCGTGCTTGGCGCCTCTAACGTCCATGTGGAGAAGAAATTTAACCGCTCTAAAGATGCCGTTCTGCAAATGGGTGTCGATGCGGTGAAATATGCGAAAACACTGCTGCCGCAGGTTCAATATTCTACCGAGGACGCTTCGCGGGCGGACTTTGAATATTTGTGGAAGACGATCGAAGCCGTTGTCAAAGCCGGTGCGACGATGATCAATATTCCGGATACCGCCGGTTACGCGGAGCCGGAGGAATTTGGCCACCTGATCCGGCGCATTCACGAGCGGCTGAAAAACCTCGACGATTCTGTGATCCTCAGTGTCCATTGTCATAACGATCTCGGTCTGGCTACGGCCAATACCTTAAGCGCCATCAAAAACGGGGCCGAGAAAATTGAATGCACCATTAACGGTCTGGGGGAACGGGCCGGCAATGCTTCGCTGGAGGAAGCGGTGATGGCACTGAAGGTACGCGAGGGGCTGTACGGCTGTCGCACGAACATCGATACGACGGAGCTGATTCGTACGTCGCGGTTGCTGACCCATTTAACGGGGCTCGATGTGCAGGTGAACAAAGCGATCACCGGCGACAATGCGTTTGCTCATTCCTCTGGAATCCATCAAGACGGTCTGTTGAAGGATAAGCAGGTGTATGAAATTATGTCCCCTGAAGAGGTGGGGGCGGAAAGTATGGAACTGATCCTGACGGCCCGTTCGGGTCGGCATGCGGTGAAGCACGCGGTGGAGAAGCTGGGCTTCGATACATCGGATACCGTAGGGTTTGAGCGGTTGTTCCAACGGTTTTTGACATTGGCTGATGCGAAAAAAGAAGTGTACGACCATGACCTTTATTACCTGCTGAGTGAACATCAAGAGCCAAGCGATGCTGCTCATCCGCTGTTCGAGCTCACGTCGTTCCAAGTCGTGACGAATGACATATGCCCAACGGCCACCGTCACCTTGAAGATCAACGTACAAGAGCGGAAGGGCAGCGCAATTGGAGATGGTCCGATCGACGCGTTGTATAGTGCGATCAAGTCGTTAACTGGCATCGATGCCAAACTGACCTCCTATAAGATCAACAGCATTTCCCATGGGAAGGAAGCGATCGGACGGGTGAACATTCAACTTGAGGCCGGAGGAAAAGCCTACACAGGACGTGCCATGGACACCGATATTATCAAAGCGAGCGGTCAGGCCTTCGTGAATGGCATCAATGCGATGGTATTAGCTGGTGCGATCGAAAATGATAGTGACATAACAAATGTTATGTAAACTACGTTAAATGGCTTGCAAAATAAAGAGGCAGAAGGAGCTCGCATCAAACGAGAGCCTTCTGCCTTTGTTTTATTGTTCATTCAGTTGGGATAATGCAACTTCTTTTTCGTTCTCCGGTTGACTAAGCGGATAAATCCGAGCGGTTTCTTTCTTATCGTCAACATGTTGAATGTACACCGGTTCTCCATCGTAAGTGACGTTGATCATAGTAGGGGAAGCGACAATCTCTTTCGCGCGTTGACTGTCCATTAGGTAACCTCCTGTTGTCTTATAGTTCAGTCTTTTTGCCGATCATAAAATACCCGATTCACCAAGTTTTTATTCTTTTATGTCATGAAACATGAAAATTTGTAAATTATAATCATTAATTTGATTTAAATGATTTACTTTAAAAACTCTTCTACTTATATTTAATAGAGTAGTGTATCAAAAAATGGTAGAGGAGGAATTAGATTAATGGTTTGGAGAAACAAAGCCGTCGGCAAGTTTCTGGCGATCAGTACCCTCGTTGCAGGACTTGCTTCTGGAGCGGTGGGGTTGTCCGTAAATGCGGCGGAATCCGGTAGTTCAGCGGCCAAGGACTTCGAACTGCGCGTCCTACATACGAATGACACGCATGCCCACCTGGACAACATCGCTCGCAGGGTGACGGCCATCAACACAGCAAGAAACGATCACACGTTGTTGCTGGATGCAGGGGATGTTTTCTCGGGAACGTTATATTTCAATCAATTTAACGGTTTGGCCGATCTGTACTTTATGAACGAGTTGAAATATGATGCCATGACGTTTGGGAATCACGAATTCGACAAAGGACCAAGTACATTAGCCGAGTTCATTAAGCAGGCCAAGTTCCCATTTGTTAGTGCCAATCTGGACTTTAGTGCGGATGCGGACCTGAAAGGGTTAAGCCATTCCGAGCTGGGCAAACCAGGAGAGTCAGGTCAAATTTACCCGGCCGTAATTAAGGAAATTGCCGGGGAGAAGGTGGGGATCATTGGCTTAACTACGCCTGAAACCTCCGTGTTATCCTCGCCTGGTCCTGACATCAAGTTCGCGGATGAAGTTGAAAGCACACAGAAGCAAGTTGATGCTTTGGAAGCCGAAGGGATCAACAAAATCGTTGTGTTGTCTCATTTAGGGTATACCGTTGACCAACAACTGGCTGAAGCCGTCGATGGGATTGATATTATTGTAGGCGGCCACTCCCATACCGTTCTGAATGCTCCGGAGGTCCATCATGCCGATGAAGAACCTACGTTGATCGTGCAGACCGGCGAATATAATCAAAATTTAGGTCAACTGGATGTCACTTTTGACTCCGAAGGAAAACTAACCGCTTGGAAAGGCGAGTTAATTGCGCTGGATGCCAAAGATGATGCCGATAACTATGTGATACAGAGCGATGCTGCAGCTGAAGCCAAGCTGAAGGATTATGCTGCTCCGCTGGAAGAGCTGAAGAAGACGGTGATCGGGAAGACCGAAACGGATTTGGACGGCGAACGCGGCAGTGTACGTAAGCAAGAGACAAATCTCGGCGACTTGATCGCGGATGGCATGCGCTCGAAAGTGAAGAGCATCGTGAAAGAATCCGACGTGAAAGGATATGTCACGATCCAAAATGGGGGCGGGATTCGCGCTTCAATTAAAGCCGGGGATATTACCCTGGGGGATCTGCTCACCACCATGCCGTTCGGAAACAATCTAACGGCACTAAAAATGACAGGAGAAGAAATTGTCGCCGCACTAGAGAACGGTGTGAGCGGTGTCGAAAATGGGGAAGGGCGCTTCCCGCAAGTTTCGGGTCTGCGCTTCTACTATGATTCTACGAAACCGGGTGAAGTGATCGACGATGTGACGGGTGAGAAGACACAATCCGGACAACGCATCGTGAAAGTCCAAATTCAAAACGAAGATGGCACTTATTCCGATATCGATCCCAAAGCATACTACATTGTGGCCACGAACTCGTTTATGGCGAGCGGCGGGGATTTCTACGCGTCGATGAAGCAAGCAAAGGACGCCGGTCGATTCTATGAGCTGAACCTCGTGGATTATGAAGTGTTCCATGAGTACCTCGACAAAGTGGGGACGATAAAAGCCTTCACGCAAGGGCGGATCACAGATCTGAAAGGGGCCGCATTACCAGCGGAAGCGGGCGGCAGTTCGCCAACTGCCCCAGGCACGATGCCTGAAACACCTGCATTTACGGATATTTCTGAAGATCCCCATGCTGCGCTAATCAATGAAGCTGCAGCTGCGGGTATTGTCAAAGGGTATGGGGATGGCACCTTCCGTCCGCAAGCGGAGGTAACCCGTGCTGAATTTGCGGTTATGATCAGCCGTGCGTTCCAAGTGCCGGAATCCACTGAAGCTGCGGGATATTCCGACATCTCGGAAGTGCCAAGCTGGGCTGTGACTGCGGTTAGTGCGCTTAAGCAAGCAGGGGCGCTTGAAGTGCTCGGGAAAAAGACGTTCCAGCCTAAAAGCACGCTTACTGCAAAGGAAGCCGCCGAAGCGATTGCTGTCCTCTCCGGCAAAGAAGCGAATCTGGCTGGCCTTGCCTCTAATGCCAAGGTGACGCGCAGCAGCTTGGTGTTGCTGATTCAGTCTGCGTTGAAATAATGTTACACAAATGTTTACCACCGCCTAGCCCAATTCCAGTGGACAGGCGGTGGTATTTTTTAGCTGGAAAACGGTTTATGATTTGCGCGGTGGATTTTGATCGTATTCATCCGCCAGTTCTTCCAGCGATTTAATAGGACCATGTGGGTTTTGTGCTTGCTTCCGACTTTTCATGCTTTTAGTGCGTTTCGATTTGGTCATCATCGACATCCCCTTTCATTTGTACGGTGAAGAACCAGGAACGTTCCTCCGCGATAGTTTGAGACGCGCCCAGACGAAATATTCATTCGGTGAGCGGGGGCATCCTTGCGATATTTGCGGTGGCGTTTGCGGAGAAGAGGGATTATAATCTTTTTCAATATTCACAGGTTTGGGGGGCTGGAAATGGAAGAAATCGAGCGATGGTATGATACGCAATATGACGAATGGGAGCGGTTGGAACGACATCGAATCGAGTACGACATCACAAGACGTTATCTCGACGAATACATTACCGGCGAGCAATTGCGCGTATTGGATATCGGGGGAGGGCCAGGCAGATATTCGATTGATTTGGCTGAGCAGGGACATGAGGTCACTCTGTTAGATTTGTCTATGCGACATCTGGAGGTAGCACGGACTAAAGCTAAGGAACGAGGAGTTGCTCTGAAGGATTATATTCATGGGAATGCCTTAGATTTAAGCGGAGTTCATGGGGAATTTGATGTTATTTTGCTGATGGGGCCGTTGTATCATTTGGTGGAGGAGAAGGATCGAAAAAAAGCGGTCGAGGAAGCACTTAATCGGTTAAAACGGGGCGGCCTTCTTGTTGCCTCGTTTATCTCGAATTACGCTCCGCTTCAGGATTATCTGGCCCAACTGCGACCGTTTGATTCCGTTGATCAACTGCTCGATTATTTAAATCATGGTGTAAATCAAGTAACCCAGGGGTTTACTACGGCCTATTTTTCAGGGTATCCGGAAGCTAGAAATTTGATGGCAAGCTTTGGCTTAACAGAACTGATCTTTGCCGGAGTTGAGAACATCTTAGGCAGCAAGGAAGCTGAAATCAACGAGCTCGAGGAGCCGGAGTATCAAAAATGGCTTGAAATCGGCTACCGCCTGAGTCAAGATGAATTTCTGATCGGGACCAGCCAGCATTTTCTCTATATTGGACGCAAATCTTAACATTTCCGATCCGCAAGGGATCAAGAAAGCAGCGGCATCGGTTGGTTGGAATCCTACCGTTCCGGCAGGGAAGAAGCTTTAATCAAAAAAGAAGTCGCAGGATATGCGACTTCTTTGTGCTTTTTAGAGGGTGATATGCCTTAAAACGTTCCGGCCATTTGGATGGCTTGTTGAAGGGCTTGCTCTTTAATTGCTTCGGCTTGATCTGGTTTTTCACTGGTTCCTTCAACATAAATGACCTGAACATCGTCAATGCCTAAGAATTTCAAGGTTGCTTTGATGTAGCTGTGGCTAAATTCAACGTCTTGGAACTCCCCGTTAGAGAGTACGGTGCCGGATGCCTGAATGTGTACCACTTTTTTGCCTTGCTGCGTGCCGGTTAATCCCCCTAATCCTCGGCGACCATTATTGGCTCTGGTGAAGGTTCTTCCAGGAACCGTGATCGCGTCAAAGTAAGTTTTTAAAACCGGAGGGAAGGCATAGTTCCAGACTGGATTTACAATCACCACTTTATCGGCGGTCATAAATTGTTCTACGATTTCATTCATTCGGATTGCTTTGGCCTTCGATTCTTCACTGAGTTCCTCGAAGGAAGGACCTGCTGGAGGTTGCCCCCAACGACGTAACAGGTCTGCATCGATTTGCGGGATGTCCATGCGATACAGATCCAAATGAATTACTTCATCGTTAGGGTGGGTTTCCTTGTATGTTTCGATGAATTGCTCACCAACAGATAAGCTGTACGTATCGCTTGTAAAAGGATGAGCTGTTATATAAAGTACGGTTGTCATGATTGAGTACACGCTCCATTTCTTTTTTTGATTGTTCACCAGAACAGTTCTCCTACTAGAATGATCATTCTCTTTTGGGTGAGCCGTCTCTTTGAAATTGAAACTTAACTTTCGTTGAGTATCATAAACGATTTGAGAACGATTAGTCAAGAAAAGGAGCAAGATCCCAGCGATTTTGCTCCTTGATATTTTGGGCTCCACATTAAGAATCGAGCTGTGAAAGCTCTTCTGTATTTGCTTGATGAATTGGATGAGAATTCATTGTACGAACTCTATGCATTAGCCCCCAATGGTTTAACACATTAAACAATGGCTCCAATGTATTTCCGTATTCGGATAGAGAATATTCGACTTTAGGGGGTTTGTCGGGAATGACACGTCTTTCGATCAATCCCGCTTCTTCCAGCTCTCTAAGTTGTTGCGTGAGCATTTTTTGAGAGATGCCGGTGAGCTCTCTTCGAAGTTCATTAAACCGTTTGCTTTTATCATGAATAGTCCATAATAAGTTGAGTTTCCACTTTCCACCGATGATTTTTAGAGTTTCATTGACATTGATATCACATTCACTCTTCATCTCATTCAAAACCTGCTGGTCAATTTCAGATGTTTCCATGTTCATGTTAGTCATTCCCCCCAGAATACTCCTACAGAAATTCCATCTAAGTATTCCCACAAATTATTAATGATGCTTAGTATACCTTAAAGTCCTTTTAGGTTAAAGAATCATCTGAAGTGATCTATGCGATTTGAGGTTGGAGTTGATGTAGTTACAAAAAAGTGACTATCAGAAGAAAAAGCGCCTCCTTGTCCAAATAAGTTGATTGCTTCTATACTTAGTCACGAGCCAATCAATTGACTTTAACTTGAAGTGAATGGCGTAAAAAATTTGAAGTACGCCAGAATACAAATATTAGGAGGAAGTCCTCATGATCGTCGTTACAGGGGCAACAAGTAATACTGGACGAGCTGTTGCATTAAATTTATTGGAAGCAGGAGCCCAAATTAGAGTTGTGGGACGCAGTCTTGATCGGTTGCAGCCTTTTGTTTCAAGAGGAGCTGAGGCTTTTGTAGCTGAACCAACGGATAAGGAAGCAATGCTGCGCGCATTTCAGGGAGCAGAAGCAGCCTATGTTATGCTTCAACCGGGCTTTATAGCTGACAGTGAAGACTTCCCAGCTTATCAGCAAGCAGTCATCGATGCCATTGTGCCTGCACTAGTTCAAAACGGCGTACGTAATATCGTAGCTTTAAGTGGTTGGGGGGCAAATTATGAACATGCATCCGGACCCCTTGCTGGACTTCGCTTACTGGAAAATCGATTACAAGCAGAAAGTTCGCTGCGTGTACTTGTTTTGCGTCCAGGTTGGTTTATGGAGAATGCAATCCCATTAATCTCCGCGATTAATAACACGGGGAACGCAAGCAGTCAGTTACGAGGAAACTTGCGATTGCCAATGATAGCGACAAGCGACATTGGAGCGGTTGCTGCGAGTTCCTTATTGAAACCCATGAAAGAAGGTTTCGAAGCTCGCGAGGTTCAAGGCCCTGATGAACTTACTTTAACTGAAGCAGCCGATATTATTGGTCAAGTAACTGGTGTCCAAGGGGCATCCTATGTACAAGCTTCCCCGATTGATGTGAAAGCAGAGATGTTAGGCGCTGGTTTCTCTGACCATATGGCAGAAGCCTTTGTGATTATGTCAGATGATCTTAACGCAGAACGGATCATCATGTTGCAACCTTTGGAAGAGCGTATTATTACTCGTACTGGGTTTGAGACCTTTGTTCGTCATACTTTAGAAATTCAATAATTTAATTATTAAATTGTCTTTTAGAAAGCGAGGGTTTTCTTTGATCAATAAGGATGAAGACTTGGGGGGCTTACCTAAATTGGAAGATTGGGAGTAAGACACTTACTACATTAAGCGATGGATATAATCCAATCGATTATGACACCGTTCACTCGATCCCGAAAGAAGTGAGGATTTATCTTCAGCGCGAAGCGCACCGAACTGATAATCCGATTTTTACTCATAACATGTTTCTTATTCGGGGCGATGATCATCCTCCAATTTTAATCGATGCCGGTATGGGAGGATCTGCTGGTCCTACATTAGGATGGCTTACAAGTTCTTTAGCAAAAGCAGGCGTGAAAAAGGAAGAAATCGGGTTAATCTTAATGACACATTTGCACCCTGATCATTGTGGAGGACTCGTGGATGAGAACGGAGAATCCGTTTTTCCGAATGCTACACTTGTAGTTCACGAAGATGAAATAGATTTTTGGCTCACTTTAGAAGGTGAGCAACGTTCACCGGAAAGTCTTAAACCGTTTTTTGAAATGGTTCGAGCATCCGTAAAACCTTACCTTGAGCGTTTGGTAAAAATCACTTCCGGAGAAGTTGCTCCTGGCATTACAGCTGTGCCACTAGTGGGACATACTCCTGGACATACCGGTTATGTGGTAGAAAGCGAGGGAGTGGAGGTTTTCATTTGGGCAGATATTGTACACCTGCCAGCAATACAACCTGCGTGGCCGTCCGCTGGAGTAATCCACGACGTCGATCCAGATCTCGCTGCAGCCACGAGAAAGAAAGTATTTGTTGAAGTAGCTGATCGGAAACAGTTAGTAGCAGGAAACCATTTAGAGTTTCCAGGTTTAGCTTATTTAGAGCGCAAAGGTGAAGCCTTTAAGCTAGTCCCACAACTCTGGATTTCTAAGCTATAAATATATGATATTAGTCGGGAGATAAAAGGAAATATACACTTAAAGTCGCGTAAATGCGGCTTTTTTTATTTCCATAAAACATGCTAATATTTGAAATATGATAAATGCTACAGCACCTGTGGCCATTTACTCTATAACGTGGAAACTTACCCTTTTACCTATAATCAGGCCGTGCTTCCCAAAAGCGTTGTTACGAAGTTAATCTGACCAACTTGAAATAACTCAACTTGAACCATGTGGGGAGGCGGTATGAAATGAAAACTTATAACTGTGGACTGGAAATTTCTCTAGATCTCATCGGAGGAAAGTGGAAGGGGCTTGTGCTGTATTATTTGTTAAAAGGGCCTAAACGCACAGGGGAGCTAAAGCGTCTCATAAATCAGATATCGCAAAAGATGCTGATTCAAACACTGCGGGAACTAGAAGCAGACGGATTAATCAGTAAAAAAATGTACAACCAAGTACCGCCTAAGGTGGAATATTCAATGACAGCATTAGGTCGATCCCTCGAACCCATTTTGAAATTACTGTGTGATTGGGGAGAGGATTACGCGGAGCAATCCTACGTTCCAGGCGAGATTACGATTTTGAATCTAGAGTGATCAGGAACGTTCTAAAATCAACAGGCACGGGACAAATCAACATGTATTGTCCATTGTCCCGTGTTTTAATTCAATAGGATCTTTATCGAGTTACACTAGTCAGTTGGCTACCCCATTCTCCGATCGGGTCAAGCCAACTGACTGTTCGATCATCAATGAGGTCTGCAAGAGCCTCTTCATACTCACTACGGTAAGGCTTCGGAAGTTCATTCTGAATCCAGGTTTCCCTGGTCCCTTGCCAGATCTCGTAAATGACGAGATCATTCGGCTGGTCGATATCATCAGATACAATGGCATTGATAAAAGCAGGCTCATTTCTGAAGTCATTTATCAATGAGAACAAACGGTCTCGGAAGTTTTCTTTCATTCCTGGTTTTATTTTGAACCGAATATTGAGAATAACTTGATTTGTAATTGTGGACATCATCGCACACTCCTCATCATTTCATAAAATTGTGGCCACAAGTGTCATTATGGACTAGGAGTGATCTTGGGAAAAGTACACACTTTTGGGTTACATAGTCACTAAAGAGTAACAATTGAGGGAGAGGAAGGCCTACTTTGATAAGTATTTTTTCATTGGTGGAAGGTTGATTTAGATCATTCAGAAGAGAGTGAGGTAGGTGGGCGGAGATTTATTCATCACTCTTTATAATTACGTAAAATAATAATTTGACGAATAATTAGATATGGATTATTCTAGAAACAGGAGGTGCGCGTTCCACATGGATAAAACGACCAAAGCTCATTATATGAGCCGCATTGATGAGAAATTAACGGATTTGCCTTGGTACGTGACTGAATATATCGATACGCGCAAACGGAAACTGTCGCATACCACATTACTGAATTATTGTCATGATTACATCATTTTCTTTGATTGGCTCGTGGCTGAACGATTCGCAGCTCCCAGTCGGAAAGAAGTTGAACTGTCTGTACTCGAAAAATTGACGGTTCGAGAAATCGAAAGCTTTCTGACGTTCCTAGAATATCAGTTAGGCAACTCCAAATTAACGATCAACCGTAAGTTATCAGCGCTTAAATCACTGTTTGATTATTTACAGAATAAAGCGGAAACCGCGGATCTGAAGCCTTATCTTGAGCGTAATGTGATGGCCAAGATTGAATTTAATGCGCTGAAAGAAAGCCAAGAAACGATCGCCAACCGGATTGAAGGCAAAATTTTGCGGGCCGATGATTTTGAGCTGTTTCGGCAGTTTGTGGCTTATGATTTTGGTGAGCAAAACCGGGAGAACAAACGATTATATCAATTTCACGAATTTAATCGCGAACGGGATACTGCTATCGTATCCTTAATTCTGGGATCCGGATTACGATTATCTGAAGTAGCCGGCATCAACCTGGAAGATCTCGATATGAACAAAGGCTTGGTACGAGTCATTCGCAAAGGGAACAAGGAACAATACGTCTATTTCAGTGAACAAGCGAAGTTGGATCTGGAAAATTATTTAAATATTCGTGAAGCGCGGTATAAACCGGAAAAATCCGAAACCTACTTATTTATGGGCGCACCGATCGGACGTAAAGGCAAAAACCGGCGATTAACGCCAAGATCAATCGAAAAGCTAATCGAGAAATATGCGAAGGCTTTTGGGAAGCCGGCATTAACCGTACACGCACTGCGTCATTCTTTCGCAACGCGTTATCATCAGGAGAATAACGATGTGCCGCGGCTGAAGAACCAGTTAGGCCACGCCTCGATTCAAACTACGATGATCTATACACACTTAACGGATGAAGAGATGCGTAAAGCTGTCATTAATATGGATAAGTAAAATCCAAGCATACAAGATCGCCGGGAAGCAGTTAATCAGGCTCCTGCGGCCTTCTCGTTATGACATCTTCACAAAACCCGTATTTTGTACATATGTATATCGATATCATAATGAACTCTGTCAAAGCTCATGATTAGCTCTTGATTGTCTTTAGTTTGTAATATTTACAATCCAATCACTTAGATTCCATTTCGATTGAATTCTTCTTTCGCCAATGCAATTACGTTCTGAATAAACGGTGCTTTACGCAACGTATACGTTTGTCGATCAGAACAAATCTCGGCTAATTCACGCTTTAAGTTCAAATATTGAGCCGCAACATCCGGATACTTAATTAAATAGTCTCGAAACAAAATCATGTTCTTCCAATCTTCACTTTGATATTCATACACATGGAGATGATGCGTGCCCTTCCCCCACTCGCCTCTTCGAAAGAACAGCCGATAGGGGAACTCCTCTTTCGGAACGTATTCAAAGCCGATCTGGCTAAGCAGCGAGATGGCACTATCATCGATTATAGTCAGTCGCTCTACCGCCACCGCAATATCTATAATCGGCTTCGCCGCCATGCCAGGAATTGATGTGCTGCCTACATGTTCAATTCGCTTCACCTTATCCCCCAGCAAAGTCAGTATGCGATGACGATCTTTCTCAAATTCCTGAGGCCAAAGGCAGCTATAGTTACTGAGTGTGACTTTGTTTGTCATCAATATCCCCCCTCAACGGACAGCAATAAAAAAACGATGGATCGGCTCCACCGCTAACTTTAACTCATTTTATAGGATGAAATCAATCTTTATGAATTGTTCTGCAAAAGTCGATCCATTGTTAACATAATATATATTCTGTTATCTTCTACTTTACAAACTGAAACCAACTGAAATCAAAATGACTGCCCGGCAAAAAGATAAACGTCACATCCTGAACGCCTGTCACGCGCTCTAACGGGAATTCTTTGATCTCGTACCCGTCCGTTTGTGTAAATTCGATTAACTGACGGTGTTCTTTGCCATTTGCAGTGAACTGCACATGGATCGTATTTTTATCAATGGGTGAATGTCCGCAAATCAACAGCTTTGTTGCTCCTTCTTCCTCAAAGTCTAGCTGCTTCATCTCCAGCGACACATTGTTCCCAATCCCTTCCACGTTGGTCCCTTCGATTCGGAAGCTGTCCCCGTAGATATGATCACATTCCGCAGCCGCGTTCTGTTGAAAAGCCCGATTTTGGCGAGTGAATGAGAACCCTTTGAGATGAATTTTCTGCTGCAGCACAAAGCAAATGGAAGAGATGCCGCGAAGCCGCTTCTTCAAACGAAACGTCGCTTCCTGATACACATTCCACCGGGTTTCCTTCTGATATATCACTTCTGCAATCTTCTCGCTGCCCTCTTCATCTGGCATCCCTTCCCAGATTTGAATCAGATAAGGCTCGCTGGTTAATGCAAAGATCGGCAGCGTAATTTCATCCGACCCGTGTAGGCCGAAATCAAGATTCCGGAAGCCGACCCGAGATTCCCCGTCTCTGCTGGTTGCCACGCCTCTTTCATTGCCGTTTCCGATCTCGCCATAGTGATAATCGTACAATCCTGCCGAGATAAAGCCATATGGATCTTTCTGCGCCTCACCCAGCCCCGCTGCTTGAAACTCCAGCTCGGAGATCAGCTTGGTTTTGTCTGTACCGTTGCGGCTCGTGCAACGAACGCGGAAGCGCCCGTCCCCCAGAGCATGTAGTCTCGCTTGACGTCCATCCGCCTCGATTTGAGCAAGGTTAGATGGAATCCCCGCATCGTTAACAACGCTCCACTCCACTTCCGTGTAGGTGGTATTCGCCGGGTAAAGCTTGGCTTCCAGTTGGATTTCGGAAAGCCTGGCCGTCAGCTGTTGTCCGGATAACGTGAGGATCTCGATTTTTCGCAGCGGAATTTCATCCCTATCCCCCATCACAATCGGCAAATTCTGATTTCCAAGGTGAGCGGAAATCCCTGTGATGGAACCCGGATCTACCGGCCGAGATTCAAGACTGATGCTCTGACTTTCCATCCCTTTCGAGCTGACTTTCACGACGATCGTGCCTGGAGTTGGGTTAGCCGCTACGATGGCCATCGCTTTTCCGCTGAACAATCTCCGGCTCGTGCCTTTGTACGGATCGTAGTCCGTGCTGTCTCCGTTATCCAATCCAATGAGCCGCCCGGCTCCCGTGACCTCTACAGTCACTCGGTTGTTCGCATTTTGCACTGGATTAGCTTCTTCATCCTCCATAGAGATTTCAATGAATGCCAGATCAGTACCGTTGGCCAGTAACCATGATTTATCGGATTTAAGTTTGATGCGTGCAGCATCTTTAAAGGATCTTTGTACGTCCGTTGCAATAATTTCGCCCTGCTCATTATAAGCAATCGCTTTAATTTCCCCGGGTTGATAAGGGATTTTCCATGTGGGAACAAGCTCGCGTCCGTGCTGATGATCAATCGTCCTGCTTCCCTGAGAGACCCCATTCCAAAACAACTCGACGTTTGGGGCATTGGAGCAAACTCGAACATCAATGAGTTGACCCGGACTAAAATCCCAGTACGGAAAGAGATGAACCATCGGCCGCTCCCTGTAATCCGTCCATGCCGATTGATAGATGTAATAGGAATCTTTCGGAAAAGTCGCGGTATCCAACTGGCCAAAATAAGCGTTTTTCGTATGATAAGGGGTCGGTTCCCCGATATAATCAAACCCCGTCCACAGAAATTGCCCCATCGAGAAAGGCGTATCCCGTTCTGCCACGATGCAGGCCTCCGCGGATTTGGCTCCCCAGCTGGTTGGGCTGTTGCCTAACGCGGAGCATTGTTCATCGTCATCCGCCAGAATCGACTGCTCCAACGGGAAGTGATAAATCCCCCGGCTCTGCACCACCGATGATGTCTCACTGCCATAAATGATCCAGTCCGGATGTTCGGCATGATGGCGTTCATAGTATTTTTCCGCATAATTATATCCGGCCACTTTCACGATATCCGCGCATTTCTGGGCATTTTCCCAAGGCATGTAGTTTGAACCGATGGTCACCTTCCCGTTCTGTTTAGGGTCGTGCTTATGCACTTCTTCCATCAACATCCGGGTGATTTCCTGCCCTCTCTCATCTGCATGGGTATCATAGATTTCGTTCCCAATGCTCCACATCAACAGGCTGGGGTGGTTCCGATCCCGTCTGACCCAGCTCTCTACATCCCGCAAGGCCCATTCCTTAAAAAAACGGGCATAGTCATACGTCGTTTTCGGTCGCTCCCACGTATCAAACGCTTCTGACACCACAAGCAGCCCCATTTCATCTGCCAGATCCATCCATTCTGGGGCAGGCATGTTGTGAGCGGTACGGACCGCGTTCACGCCCATCTCCTTCAACAGGCGAAACCTGCGTCTTAACGCCTCTTGGTTAAAGGCGCTTCCCAACGCTCCAAGATCATGATGCTCGCAGACCCCGTTAAGCTTCAAGGGAGCTCCGTTGATGAAAAGCCCCTTCTCTGGATCCATGATCACTTCGCGGAACCCCACGGGTTGGGTCACCTTTTCAATAACTAAAGACGCTTCCCTCCCTGCGCTCTCCCCTGACGTTGGTAAGGAAAGCTCCGTAATGAGCGTATACAAATGAGGATCATTAGGGCTCCAAAGCCGAGGAGCAGCCAGCTTCAGGGTTTGAACGTTTTGAATCCCCGTCCCCGGCTGAATTGCAGGTACAAGTGTTGCTGATGAGGTTTGCACGACAACCCCTTTGTAAACCAGGTTGTGTGTCAGCATCAACTCTGGATAGCGCTCTGGTTCGATCCGCACCTCCGTCTCGATTTCCATATGCCATTCCTGCCCCGCGCGTCGGGTAGATACATAGATCCCGTTCGTTTCGATATAAGCGCTGCGGCTGCGGGTCTTCAGCCAAACATTACGGTAGATCCCCGCCCCGGAATACCACCGGCTGTTGGGACTTAAGTGAACGACTTTAACCAGGATTTCGTTTTCCCCAAGCACAAGCGCTTCTGTCATCTCATGTTCAAACGAGGAGTACCCGTACTTCCATTCCCCGATCCGCTTACCGTTCACATAGAGCGTCGAATCCATATATACGCCGTCAAAAGCGAGCACAACCTCCTGTTCTTCCGTACTGCCGGAATAAAAGAAGGTTTTACGGTACCAACCGATGCTGTTCTCATAAAGGTTCAGCGTATCATAGATCAACCAGTCATGGGGCAGATCAACCGGTTCAAACGTAAGCCCCTGCAGCTCCGATCGATTCAGGGTCTCTTGAACCTCAGTTGCCATTGCCGTTTGTTGGACCTCGGAAGGTTCCACACTTCTTTTGGCAAAAGTCCATCCCTCATTAAAAAGAATTTTTGAGTTCATCCCATCTGCTCTCGCTTTCTTATTGCATCATGAATTTAATAAATTGTTCTCCCCTGCTCATCCGGAATCCCGGATTTACGGTAAAAATACGTATTGATCTGATCCCGCCACTCCCGGGCATGCTCCGCTTGTTCCAGAAGACGGCTCCGCCCGTTCTCAAACGCTTCTTCATCCATCTGCCCTTCCAGCGTCAACCAAGCGTCCAGAAACTGTTGCGCCTGCTCCGCGCCAGCGAAGCGGGTGTCATAGATGTGCTGGATCACCGTTTTGCCGGAATGCAGCCGATGGGTATAAGGGACATGGTGAAAAAATAACAGCAGTTCATCCGGGCACGTCTCCAGCGATTCATAGCGGCTCGCATTCGGCTCACGATATTGGGCCGTATAGCCCGTGCCTGACTTCACCGTGCGGTCCACCCCGATCCCGTCCCGATCTGCAAAATGGTACGTACCCCATCTGGAGTATTCATATCCGTCCACATTCGGCCCATAGTGATGATGGGGATTCACCATCCATCCCACGCCAAGCGGGGCGGTATATTGCTCATAAGTCAGCCACGAGGTCATCAAGAGGTTGAGGATCACCTCTGTTCGTTGAGTAGACCCGCTGCCAAACGTAAGCGCAATCCATTCTCGAGCGATCTGCTCCGCTGATAGGTTGCAATTCCAGACCAAACGTCCATACCCGTATAGATTGGCTTGAGCCAGAATATGCCCCGTCCAATTCCGATCATCGCCGATATTGGAAACCGCCGCAACACCGCCTAATTTCCGGCCATACAGCGAACCGGATACGATTTTGGCAACTTCAGATCCTTCGCCTTGAGCATACGTATCAAACGCGAGAATTTCCTTCCATTGCGGAACCAAATAACAGACATGTCTGGCTTGACCCGTATACTCCTGGGTAATTTGCAGCTCCAGCATCTGGTTAGTATCCGGCATGGCACCAAACAGCGGCGATACCGGCTCTCGAACCTGAAAGTCCATCGGACCGTTTTTGATCTGCAAAATCACGTTGTCCTCAAACTGTCCGTCCAGCGGCTTAAAATGGTCATACGCTGCTTTGGCCCGGTCGGTTGTACGGTCTCGCCAATCCTGGAAGCAGTTATAGACGAAGCAGCGCCAAATGACCAGGCCGCCATACGGCTTCAGCGCTTCGGCCAGCATATTGGCTCCGTCGACGTGATTCCGGCCATAGGTGAACGGACCAGGGCGGGACTCAGAATCGGCTTTGACCAGAAAACCACCGAAATCGGGAATGACCTCGTAAATGTCATCGGCTGCCTTTTTCCACCATGCGATCACATCCTCGTCTAGCGGGTCGGCGGTTGGCAGATGTCCCACTACGATCGGACTGGCGAAGTTGATGCTGAGAAAGGTGGTGATCCCATATTTCCGAAAGATGTCCGCAATTCTCGCCACCTCGGCTAACATTGGCTGCTTGATTAACCATGATTCACGCTCATGCACATTCACATTGTTGATGGCGATGGCGTTAATTCCCGTAGAAGCTAGCATCCGGGCATACTCCTGCACGCGAGTCAGGTCCGATTGAATCTCGTTGTTCTTGTAAAAAATAGAGCCTCCCGCATACCCGCGTTCAATGCTGCCATCCAGGTTGTCCCACTGATTGATCATCCGCAGACCGTTATCGGGAGATTCCTGAATATTCAACGCTTCAATCGATTCCCCCATTTGCATCAGGCGAAGCAGATGGAAAGCCCCGTATAAGGCACCCCGCTCAGAAACACCTGCAATAAGCAGGTGTTTCCTTCCGTCCTGAGACAACGTTTTGATCACATAACTGTCTTCGGATGCTTCAGCCAGCGGGGCTAGCGCTTCGTCGAATTGATCCGATTGTCCTCTGACTCCAAGCCATACCGAGAATTTTTCGGCGGGATCGTGGACGCACTGAGGTTTCATATGCAACATCGATTCCATCCCCTTCTGAAGCTCGTAGATCACACTTGTCAGAAGTGGACTTGGATTTGTAGGCGTGACCAGCTCCCTGCACCATTTCTGGTATTGCTCTAACATTTCCGGGTGATCCACAGCCGCATATCGCAGCCAGCAAGGATCTGCTTGTCGTTTTTGCGCCTCAAGTTCCATGAGTATTTCCCTCCAAAGCATTTTTCCGATTTCCACTCATCCCGCAGTTTCCTTGATTAATGAGCTTTGGCGAAGGCTTGCGCATATTCTTCAGCCACTTTGTCTCCGCCAGATTGCTTGAACTTCTCGACTTGCCGTTTCCATTCGTTTTCATCGATTTTCCCCATAATAAACTGAACTTTGGCATCCAGCAGAATCTGCGTGAGCTCTGCGCCTCTCTCTGCCCATGTATCAGACACTAAGCTCATGGTCGGATCCTTGATCGCATATTGCTCATTGTCCTTCTCGACCTGCAGCACTTTCTCAGAGATCGGATCCAAATCACCAGGAGTTTTGATGTCCGTTAATGGAACGGTCACCAGCGGTTTATTGTAAGGGAACGATACTTCATTGTCGTACTGCTCTTGATTCGTGCGAACGGGCTTGCCATCTTTCATTTCGTAATGCTTGCCTTCAATCCCCCATTCCAGCAGATCTGCCATGGGCTTATCTGCCAGCTTGTCGAAGAAGGTGAGCAGCTGCTTCAGTTCGGCTTCACTCTTGACGCTGGATTTCGGGAACATCAGAATCCCGTTGGAGCCGCGGTCGGCGGCAACTCGTCTTCCGTTTGGTCCTTCCAAAGCGCTGACAAAATTGAGCTTAGCATCCGGGTTTACTTTTTCAACGCGGGTCTGGAAGCCTAATACGTTATTGGTCGTAGCATTAATCACGCCCGCTTTGCCATTCTCCAAGTTCCCTTCGTTTTGACCTACATCAATCGTAGCAAAATCCTTGTTCATCAAGCCCTCCTCAAACAGCTTGCGCATAAACTTGAGATAGTTCAGATACTCGGGTGTCTCTTCGGCCTTCACGAACTTTCCATCCACTTCGCCCCAGTTGTTTGGCGCGCCGAAGGCAACCCCAAGATCAAACGACAAGGACGTGTTGGAGATCATGGCCGTTAAGCCGATCGTGTCCTTTTTGCCGTTTTGGTCTGGATCCTGCTCGGTAAATGCCTTAAGGACCTCGTACATCTCATCAATAGTTTGCGGCGGCTGTATCCCGAGATTGTCGAGCCAATCCTGACGGAATACCGAGGTGTACCGGGAGACTGGACGGAAACGCGGAATCCCGTACAACCGGCCGTCAATGGAGACGTTGTCATAGACAAGCTGCGGCATGGAGGACAGATTTTTGTACTCCTTAATCAGATCCGTAATATCCCAGAAGGCGCCGTTTTGGGCCGCCGTAATGAGATAGGATTGATTGGGCGCACCGCAGCTGGCAAGCACTTGGGGCAATTCGCCGGAAGCGATCATCACCGGGAGCTTGGTACAGAAATCGTTGCTTGAAATATGAGTGATATCTAAATCCGTATTCGTATATTGCTCGATCGCTTTCTCAACTTCATTATCTTTGGACGGAACCTCTTTGCCGTCAAAATTCAGGGTCATTTTGATCTTCAGCGGTTGATCGCTTGATGCGGCGCTGCTGCTCGAATCTGCGCTGTTTTCCTTGGAGCCGCACCCTGCAAGCAGCGAACCGGTCAGAATAAGGGCGAGCGCCCCGAGGCACCAGCTTTTCCAACGAAGTGGTTTTTGCAACATATCGATATCTCCTCCCTTTTGAAGAGCTCTGCCGGTTATCCTTTTACCGAACCTAACAGAGCCCCTTTCGCGAAATGTTTTTGCAGAAACGGGTACACGATCATGATCGGCAGCGTCGATACGACGATGACCGCCATTTTGACGCCTTGGCCATAATAGGCCACACTTTCTCCGCCATCCCCCGCCCCTAAGCCAGCAGAGGCCAGAATGACGATCTGTCTGAGAATGACCTGAACAGGCCATAAATCCGGTTCATTGATGTACAAAATGGCATTAAAGTATTGATTCCAGATGCCTACAGCGTAAAACAACCCAAAGGCAGCCAACGCCGGCAGGGATAGCGGGAGTACAATCCGCAACAGCACCGTTAATTCATGCGCACCGTCAATTTTCGCCGATTCGATCAGCTCCATCGGCACGGTTGAGAAGAAATCCCGCATCACAATCAGATAAAAGGCGCTGATCAGCCCTGGAATCATTAAAGACCAGGTGCTGTCGAGCATATGAAGATTTTTTACAACGAAATAGGTTGGAATCATCCCGCCCTGAAACACCATGGTGAACAGCACCATCAGCAGGATCCCGCTGCGCCCCGGCAAAAACTTAAACGACAGCGAATAAGCCATCAGCGCCGTGGCTAACAAACTCAGAAACGTTCCCAGCACGGTAATGTACACCGATACGCCGATACTGCGGATAAACGTTTGAGTGGAGAAGATATACCGATAGGGTTCCAAGGAGAATTGCGTGGGCCATACGACATTTTGATTTGAAAAAGATGTGATCAGCACATACACAAACGGCAAAAACATCGCCAGCCCCACGAGCCCCAGCAGCACATAATTGAAGCTGTCAAACAACCGGCTCCACTTGGTTGGATGCGTATGCATTTCCTTGCCTCCCTTCTAGTAGATGCCTTCTTCGCCAAACCATTTGGCAATTTTATTGGCGAGGATGACCAGAATAAATCCGATCACGGATTTAAACAACCCGACCGCCGTGCTGTAGCTGAACTGCCCCTGCATGAGGCCCACGCGGTATACGTAAGTGTCAAACACCTCACCCACCTCGCGGTTGATCGCGTTCAGCATCAGAAAGATTTGTTCAAAGCCAAGATCCAGGAACGTGCCTAATCGCAAGATGAACAGAATCACGATCACACTGCGGATGGACGGAAGCGTAATATGCCAGAGCAACCGGAACCGGTTCGCCCCGTCCATTTTCGCTGCCTCATACAGCTGCGTATTTACTCCAGCCAAAGCAGCCAGGAAAATAATCGTTCCCCACCCCGCGTCCTTCCAAATGAGCTGAAGGATAATCAGCGGGCGAAACCAAGTTGTACTCGTCAGAAACTCTACCGGTTGTCCGCCCAAACTCGTAATCCAGCTGTTAATGATACCGTTTTCAGTGGAAAGCAGCACATAGGTAATCCCAGCGATGACCACCCAGGATAGGAAATGCGGAACATATACCAGCGTCTGGACAAATCTTTTGAACAGCTCACTGCGAATTTCATTAAGCAGCAAAGCAAGAATGATGGTGACGGGGAAAAAGATCACCGTATTGTACAAGCCCAGCAGAAGCGTGTTGCGGAACAACTGCCAAAACTCATCCATGCCAAAAAATCTTTCAAAATGCCTTAAACCAACCCACTCGCTCCCCATCAGACCCGCATATGGCTGATAATTCTTGAAAGCCATGATCAGCCCCCACAGCGGGACATATTTAAAGAGAATGAAGTACACGATTCCCGGGATCATAAAGAGATAAAGCCAGCGATACTTCCACAGTGCGCGAAAGCGGTGTCCGGTTTCGATTCTCCAGTTCACGGTACGCTTTTCAATTTCTACTACGTTCACATGCCTCACCCTTTGTGTCTGGAAGTCGGTTTGCTAAGAAGTTCTACTGTTGCATCGCCCGGTAGTCTCCCGGCGTCACACCGCATTCCTGCTTGAACACTTTGTAAAAATGAGCCTGACTTTTAAAGCCGATCGCATTGGCAACCTGCTCTAACGGAAGATGGGGCAGTTCCCGCAAGAGCACTTTGCCCTTCTCAATCCGCAGGCTTCGCAAATACTGAACAAAGGTCTGATCCGTCTCCTTCTTTAGTAGACTGCATACATAACTCGGATGAAGGTCCAGATATTCCGCGACGTCTTCCAGCGAGATATCCCGCATATAGTTGCTTTGGATAAAGTTCTTAAACCTCCGGATGTTGTAATTGCTTCCCGGATGATTGACTTGGCCGGACTTCTGCTTCGTGTTCTCCTCCTTGAGCGTTTTCCGCTCCTCAACAATCTCCATCGACAATCGATTTAAGAGGTTGGACAGCTCCAGGTGATCCACCGGCTTCAGCAAATAATCTTTGACCTGAAGACGGATCGCCTTCCGGGCATATTCAAAGGTTTCATAGCCAGTCAAAATCACAAAACGAGTCGCCGCCTGCTTCTCGGTAACGGCCAGGATCAAATCCAGTCCGTCCAGCTCCGGCATTTGGATATCGGTAATCAGGACGTCCGGTTGGAACTCTTCTGCGATCCGCAGCGCTTCGACACTGTCGCTAACCCCTACAATATCCGTGAATGGCGTCTTCATTTTACGAATCAGATGCTGCATGCCTTTGACAATAATAGCCTCGTCGTCCACGATCATCAGCTTAAGCATGGCGTCCTCCTTCACGTCCAAGAAAGGTCGTTATCGTCGTTCCTTGCCCTTCAATGCTTTGAATCGCAAGCCCGGCTTCATTTCCATAGAAAGCTTTCAGCCGCTCGTTCACGTTATGCAAGCCAATCCCGCCGGAAGAAGAGAGTTGGTTGACCGCCAGAACGCCCTCCAATACTTCATGAATGCGTGACAACCGTTCTGCCGGGATCCCGGTTCCGTTGTCCGCTATTTTCAACACCACACCGGCTGCCTGCTGGGTCATTTCCAAACGCAGATTTGCCGGCCCTCTAAGGTTTTTGAACCCATGGAGAAGGCTGTTCTCAACTAAAGGCTGCAGGATAAATCTTGGGCAAGGAATCTGAAGCGCTTCCATATCAATCTGGAAATCGATTTGAAGCTTATCCCCCATCCTCACTTGATGGATGTCGAGATAATGTCGAACGTTCTCCAGTTCCTTACCTAAGGTGCTGACGTCCTTCGTTTTGGACAAGCTGTATCGGAGAAGCTTCCCCAGCTTTTGGCCAATTTCCGCGACCTCATGATCTTCGTTCAGCGCAGCCAGCATACACATCGTTTCCAGCGTGTTGTACAGGAAGTGGGGATTGATTTGCGCCTGCAGCATTTTGATCTCCGCTTCCTTCTTGAGCAGTTCCGTTTGCTTCACCATCTGTGTCAATTCATCCACCCGGCCGATCATCAAGTTGTAGGAAGAAATCAGAAATCCGATTTCATCCGAACCCCCTTCCCCGGAGTATACGGCTTGCTTCGGATCCTCCACTCTTCTTAAGTGGCGGGAGAACCGGACAATTCGCAAGGTAATCGACGTGGCGATCGTAAAATAGACTACGGATAACCCGGTAAGCAGGAGGATTCCCACACCAAGCGAAAGTCCAGTCGTCTGCCAGAAATCCAGAGCATCTCGCGTGTCATACACCTTTACCACCGTCAGGTTAAAACGTTCTATTTTCGCGGCACCTATCAAGTATCGATGATCTTTCGTGAAGAAGGTGGTTATCCCCGCTTGCGGCAGCTGATGGAGAATCTCCCTTTTCTCCCGTTCCTTCAGCTTGCTGTCCGGCTCTTCATACAGCAGGTTCCCGCTGTCATCCGCCACGATCTTCCATACGTCTTCCGGGCTCTGCTGGGCATCGAAGAACTGTTTAAAGAGGCCATCGTTTAACGAGATTTGCAAGACGCCGATGGAACGGGTGTAGCTGTTATTGTACATCTTGTGCAAATAGCGGATCGCGGGAAGCACGTTCAGCGAATCCGATTTCTCGTAAGCCCAAAGCCCCTTGTTCGGAGTAAGAAGCTGAACTTCCTCAGCCTGCGGTGTATCAGTAAATCTGGCGATATCCTGAACTTCAGGGGAAAGAATTGGAAGATCCGGATTCGCTTTATACATGGTAATTTTGTCGACCAGCTGGTTGGAAATGTAGGCAAAGGAGAAGGTTGGACTAATCTCCCGCTTGTACCTGTACGCCTCCGCCCAATCGGTTGCGCTGAATCCTCCCAAGTAATCCGTCAGGCTGGTGTTGTTTTGAAACAGGGCATGCATCGCTTCGATTTTCGTCAGATCGACCTCCAAGTTCCGGTAAGACTGCTCTAACATCTGAGATTTCCCGCTCTTCAAGTGATCCAGCTGATTGTTGTACATCTGTCTATAAAAGATAAATCCAAATACGGCAAACGGAATACAGATCAGCAGGATATAGCCGATAAACAATTTGTGAACCAGGCGCAGATTGCGCAAGCGTGCTGTAATCGGTTGCAAAATGGAGTTCATGAACTTTTCACCTTCGGCTTCCATTTAGTTTCGCCCTATTATAGCACGTCATTTTGATAGACAAAGCTGGTGAATCTATCGTTTTCGAAAACTTACCTTCATTATAAAATTGCCTCGTTTGATCCGGTACTTTCGATTTTTTATGTTTGACTCCTTATTTTTAAGGAGTTTGTTGTTGCGGCTGGAAAAACAAAATAACCCGCGCACATGCACGGGTTATCCATCCTCAATCTATCTCAAAGCAAGGTCACCTTCTGAAAAGTATTATCCTTCATCGTTCGCACGACGCGAATATTTTTGATGTTCGTAGGATGCCCAAGTACGGTTTTGAACACCCAGTAGGGAGCTAAATCTCTGATTTCAACTTCTTCCCCTAGCTCTGTTTTGATGAGATGGATAAAGTCTCCCATGTTTGGAGCTTGTCCAACCTCTTTAAAGAAGGAGATTTGTCGAAAGGTTCGCTCCCCAGATAAGGAGGTGATTTCCAGGGTTGTGGTATATTTTTCCTTGGATTTGATTTCATTCTCCTGATCCTTGTGCTCTGCCATGTTAATGATTTCCCTCTCCACAAAATTTTTTCTCTATGATTTATATCGACCGAGGGTAGAAAATAAATTATCTCTTTCTTTTCATTTCTTATATTTTTCATTTTTGCCTCGATTGCGCGCCCAATGGCAAGACTCCCTCTGCCTTTAACTGACCAAGCAGCACCTGGATCGCCGCTTGGGTGTTGGGCTCTTGTGTTCCGTAAACGGCAAGCGCTGAGCGCACATTCTGCACATACATCGTTTCGTACGGATTGCCAAGGGATAACAGCACGTACCGCTTATTTGCCTTGTTTAGCGTATCAACCACCGTTTGAATATCGGACCATCCGAACTCACTAGCTACGTTACGGAACTGATAGGAGGCTAAGATGACATAATCCGCTTGCTCTATCGTCTGAAGCGCCCCTGATGTATTGCCTTGACTCATCACGGCAATCTCCGTTTTTAGCGACAGGTTGCCGGCAGCTTGGGTCAGCTGTCTTTGGAGCTGCTCCGCTTGCTCCTGATCGGATGCCGCAATAACAACCCTGTCACTTGGTTGAATGGAATCAGGATTTGCACCATCACGGCTGGCGAGGACCGTGACTGCTCGCTCTGCAATTTCCCGCTCTACCGCCCGATGTTCCTCAGAACCAATCGTTTTGAGCGCGCTGAACTTCTGAGTAAGGGGATCCTCTTCATCAAATAATCCGTATTTCGCTTTCAACTCCAAGATACGTTTCACTGACTTGTGGATCGTTTCCACCGGAATCCGCCCCTTCTTCACTGCTTGAACCAGCGTTTCATGGGCAGCTTCCGGATCCTGCGGCATCAGAATAATATCAACGCCCGCATTAACAGCTCGTTCAACCGCTTGCTTTTCTCACATGCTCATTCTCAATCGCCGGAAAGGCGATATGTGCGGTCATGATCATCTCCACACCGCCTTCAATCGCGGTCCGAAACGGCTTCAGCTCCACCGCATCAAGCCGCTCCCGGTTATGCGTCAAGACGGGCAAGCCCAAATGGGAGTCCACGGTCGTATCCCCATGCCCTGGAAAATGCTTCACAGCTGCGATCACCCCAGCTTGACGCAGCCCTTGAATCGTGTCGAGACCAAGTCGTGATACCAAATCCGCGTCCGCACTAAAGGAACGCATCCCGATGATGGGATTATCTGGATTACTGTTCACATCGAGGACCGGAGCAAAATTGACCTGCAATCCCAGCGCCCGCAACTCCTCCCCTGTGAGCTTTCCCGCCGCTTTAGCCAGTATCGGATCTCCGGATGCGCCCAGCGCCATCTGACCTGGCAGATTCGTCCCCCCGGGGATGCGCTTAATCACGCCGCCTTCCTGGTCAATGCCAAGAAAGAGCGGAAGTTCTCCGGCTTCTTTTTGCAGATCATGGGTGAGCTGCACGACCTGACGGGCATTCACGATGTTTTTATCAAAAAGAATCATCCCGCCCAAATCCAAGTCCTGAACGGTGCGTTTTAATCCTTCATTTACAGTAGTGGTCGCTTGGCCATTCCATTGACGGATGTCAGGCATCAACATTTGGCCCACTTGTTCGCTCAATGTCATATAGGAGATCAACTTGTCCCAGTCCTGCAACGCGATGGCCGCTTCACGTTCAAAGCGAATCACCCGGGCGAGAAACACCGAAAACTCTGCCCGCGTAACGGAACGATCTGGCCGATACGTGCCATCGGTATACCCGCCGATCAGTCCATTGGAGCTCATGAGTTGAATGGGCTCAGCCGCCCAATGGTGCTGAACATCTGTTAAGCTAACCGACATCCCCCCTGTCGTAAGCGCATATGCGCGAGTTAAAAATGCAGCGGTCTCCGCACGACTCATCGCTGCATCTGGATGGAAGGAACCATCGGGAAACCCGCTGGCCAGCCCATAGTGCTTGGCAATGCCAATTTCATGATAAAAAGGATGGGTTGATTGTACATCCGTATAACTTGGGCTTACCGCCCCGGATTGCAGTTGCTCCGGATACAGCTCTCTTACGAGAAAAGTTACGGCCTGCGCCCGAGTCACTGGTTTCTCTGGTGCAAACTTCCCATTTCCAACTCCAGCAACAGTTCCCCTGTCCGCCATATAGGTAATGCTGTCTTCCGCCCATTTCACATGCTGGAGATCCGAAAACCGTTCTTCAGCTGCAGCACTCCCTGCCAAAATAAACATGGAGCTGAGAACAGCACCTACCATCGTCATCATTTTAAGTTTCATCTGTCTACCTCTCTAGTTGTCTTGTAAAAGGTTAGACGCTTCCGTTGTTTGTATAGTTGCGTTACGTCCGTTGTTGAAACTGCTGGAAAAAGACAAAGGATAAGCTCGGCAACCAAAGGTCATACTACGTACATTCCGTATTATCCTTTATAGATGGTGGAAGGAGTGCAAATAAGATGAGCAAAGCCGGCAAACGCGGGCATGTGGAGTTTCGTCCGCCAATGGTCCAACTGGCAGCGGATCTGCCGGGGGATGAAGACATGCGCGAACACTTGAATGATCTGAAAATGAATGATGGTTTTCAGGGATCCTGCGGCCCCCTCATGTCAAACGCAAACAGCAAACGAAAGGAAGCCGATGCAGATGAATGAGCAGCTTCAACCTGTGATGGATTGGCTTGAGGCGCATATCGGCGGCAATTTGCATATCCGCAAGCTAGAACAAGGCGATCTCGACGAGATCAAACTGAAATTAGAACAGAAAGGGATCCATGACGATCACAGCCATATGTTTGATGATTATACCGGCGGGCCTGTCTTGTATTTGCGGGGTGAAGGTTGGATCATCCAACCTGGCGGCACGGAGGTTCCTCTTCCCCAGGATACGTATCTCATTCCGGTAAAAGAGTTGAAGCAAGCCCATATCGACGGTCACACCATATCAGTAGAGACGGGGCGTGCCCGTTATGACATTACGGATGCCTAGGCTTATTATCATTACCCCCTAAAAAATCACCTTGATATCCTGGACTAAAGTCAAGGAACCCAAACCGCCTTCGGTCCATACAATTTCAAGATGATCTTCGATACACTAAACATAACTGAGATCTTTTGAAGGGGGCGATTGGGTGAGTTACGAACAGCAGGTGCGGAAGGAAATCGCCGTATGGGAGCACAACATGTTTAAGCCGGCGGGATGGTTAGAGAAAACGTCAAAGTCCATCAGTCAGCGAGTGAATCAACTGATCCCGCCGAAAATGCACCAGATCATTACGACCACCATACGCACCATCGTGCGCACGGCGCTATTTGGGGCGGAATATACGCCAAAGCGTCCGGTCCAGCGCGGAATTAAACTGGAAACCGCGGATCAAGAAGCGAACCAACTGTTTCGCTTATATCAAAAAATTGCGGTAGCCGAAGGCGCAGGAACCGGAGCTGGCGGTCTAGTGCTGAATGCGGTAGATTTTCCGGCATTCATTGCCATAAAAATGAAATTTCTTTTCGAACTGGCTCATGTCTATGGATATGACACGAAAGTATTTTCCGAACGTGTGTTTATTCTCAAAGTATTTCAAATGACGTTCGCCAGCCCGCATAACCGTGCTAAGATCCTACACTCCATCAAGCAGTGGCATATCGAACAAGAGCAATGGGCAAGCGATACCCCATATGCCAACACATTGGACTGGGAGACCTTTCAGATTGAATATCGCGATGCAATCGACTTCCGGAAAATGCTCCAGATGGTGCCTGGGATTGGAGCGCTTGCGGGCGCTTGGGCGAACTACACCATCCTGGAAGAGCTGCGTGAATTCGCGATGAACGCGTATCGCTTGCGTAAACTGTACGATCCGGCGAGATGACCCTTACTCAGCCCCCACCACCGGATGCGGTACGTACGGTTCTTCGAGATAGGCCATTTCCTCTTCGCTGAGTTTGACCGATAACGCCCCCACTGCATCTTCCAAATGCGATACTTTCGTTGCGCCTACGATGGGTGCAGCGACCTGTTCCTTCTGCAGCAGCCAGGCCAGCGCAATATGTACTCGAGGAACACCGCGTTTTTCCGCCAGCTCTGCTACACGCACAATAATAAAGCGATCCGCCGCTGCGGTGGAATCATACTTGGATTTTTGAATCACATCGGTTTCCGAGCGTTGGGTGGTGACCGAGGCATCGCGAATCAAACGTCCGGAAGCAAGCGGGCTGTAAGGCGTTAGGGCGATATTTTGATCTTGGCAGAGCGGCACCATCTCCCTCTCCTCTTCCCGATAAATCAAGTTGTAGTGGTTTTGCATAGAAACAAACCGGGTCCAACCGTTCTTCTCCGCAATATGCTGGGCCTTCTGGAACTGCCAGGCATACATGGCAGAAGCACCGATATACCGGGCTTTCCCCGCCTTCACCACATCGTGCAGGGCTTCCATCGTTTCTTCGATTGGCGTGTTGTAATCCCAGCGATGGATAATATAAAGATCCACATAATCGGTACCCAACCGTTTCAAGCTTTTGTCGATTTCACTTAAAATAGCTTTCCGCGATAACCCGGCCCCGTTTGGCCCCGGATGCATGCGTCCCCATACTTTGGTTGCGAGGACAATCTCGTCACGGTTCGCAAACTCCTTAAGAATGCGCCCTGTGATCGCTTCGCTGGTCCCCGCTGCGTACACGTTGGCTGTATCAAAGAAATTGATGCCCAGCTCAAGCGCTCTTCGGATGATCGGGCGCGCCTTCTCTTCATCCATCACCCAGGAATGCCATCCCGGCACCACTTCACCAAAGCTCATACAACCCAGGCAAATTCGGGATACGTCTAATCCTGTATTCCCTAGTTTCACATAATCCATCGTTCATTCCTCCAGGCGATGAAGTCTTATCTGCTTTATTATCTCTCAAAGAAAAAGACGTCTGCAAATCAAATCGTTTGCAAACGTCGAATAGGTAATTTATTAGAGTGCGCTATCGTCCACCCCGTCCAGCCACGCTTCAATGCTGCCGATCACCGAGGTGACGCAACCGTCTTCAAACGGAGAAATCAAGCCGGCCGTTTGAACCAGCTCCGTAAAGGATTGACTGCCGCCTTGCTGGCATAAGCGCAAATAGTCAGCCCACGCCGCTTCGCGGTCTTCATGCATCTTCTTCCAGAACTGAAACGCGCAAATCTGCGCCAGGGTATAATCGATATAATAAAACGGCGAATTGAAGATATGTCCTTGTTTATGCCAAAATCCGCCCCGTTCCAAATAGGCGTTATCCGCATAGTTTCGGTAAGGAACGTACTTGCGCTCAATTTCCCGCCAAGCTTGCTTGCGTTCCGCCGGCGTTGCCTCCGGATGCTCATACACGTAATGCTGGAATTCATCGACCGCCACGCCGTAAGGAATGAAGATGACGGCACTTGCCAAGTGATCGAACCGGTACTTATCGACTTGTTCTTCAAAGAATAAATCCATCCAAGGCCAGGTGAAAAATTCCATGCTCATCGAATGAATTTCGCAGGCTTCCAGCGTTGGGAATTGATACTCCGGCACCTCAAAGCCGCGGCTCTCGTACATTTGAAATGCATGCCCCGCTTCATGTGTCAACACATCGATATCGCCGGATGTGCCGTTGAAGTTGGAGAAAATAAACGGTGCCTTATAATCGCTAATAAAAGTACAGTACCCGCCGGCCCGTTTCCCTTGCTTGGCGACCAGATCCATCAACCCATTTTCCGTCAGGAAGGTGAAGAATTCATCGGTCTCCGGAGACAACTCGCGATACATCTTCGCCCCGTTCTTCACAATCCAGTCCGGATCGCCCTTCGGCACTGCATTCCCGGATTTAAAAGCAAAGCTCTCATCATAGTACAGCAGCTGGTCCACGCCGATCCGCTGCTTTTGCCGTTCCTTCAGCTTGGTGGCAACCGGCACAATATGCTTGAGCACCTGGCTTCGGAAGTTCGCAACCTTCTCGGCATCGTAATCCGTCCGCGATAACCGGGCATATGCAAGCTCTACAAAGTTGCGGAATCCCAGCTTCTTGGCGATCTTGGTCCGTACTTGCACCAACTCGTCATAGATCCGGTCAAGCTCATCCTCATGCTCGGCCAAGAAACCGTACGCCGCTTCGGCTGCACGCTTGCGAACCTCTCGGTCCGTGGATTGCTGGAACGGAATCAGTTGGGAAAGGTTGCGTTCTTCCCCTTCAAACGGGATTTTCGCGGAGGCGATCAGTTTGGCGTATTCGGTGGTCAGTTTGTTTTCCCGCTGCAGATCCTCGATGACTTCAGGGCTAAACGTCTTTAACGACAGCTCGGCCAGCCGGAACAGCTGACGCCCCCATTTTTGCTCCAGTTGGGCACGGAATTTTGAGTGAACTAAGGCCCGGTAGTAGTCTGTAATCGATTCCTGTACAACCGGGCCTGCTTCATCATAGAAGTCCTGTTCCGCTTTATAGAACTCATCGTTCGTATTGATCGTGTGCCGAACACCGGCGATCTCCTGCATCGTATCGAAGCCGCTGCGAAGTTGATTGATTTCCCGCATGATCCGGTCTTGCTCTTCGTAAGACTCCGCACTTGCAAATCCTTGAAGAAGCTCCTTAAATCTCTGTTGGAAAGCTTGGACATCGGGCCGTTCATATCGGTATTCACTAAATTTCATGGCATGCACCTGCCTTTACGAGGATTAGATAATTTTGGAATTTACAAGAATACGAACATTATACTAAATCCTCTTTCCTGATCGCAATCACGACACGCTATGTCAGCTGTGTACGCCACGGTACATTGGTTTAAGTCTGACGAAACGAACTTATCTTTCTCCCTGACAAGCTTTCACAAACGCTGTAAATAGTTTAAAGCTAGGTTCATCTTCCTGATACATAAATTCAGGATGCCACTGTACCGCTATCATAAAGCGTTGATTTGGCATCACCACCGCCTCAATTAAACCGTCTTCCGCTGTTGCTGCGGCAACCAGCGGCTTCGCCAGCTCTTTAATCCCTTGGTGATGGTAGCTGTTGACTCGCAGCGAATCCGTCTGGAGAATTTGGTGAAGCTGCGTGCCTTCCGCCAATTTCAACTGGTGGACGGGCTGAGAATACGGCGGCTTTTGCTTATGTACAATCGAGGAACGGGTCTCGGGCTGAAACTGCAACGGAAGATCTTGGTATAACGCGCCTCCCAGCAGGACATTAAACAACTGCAATCCGCGGCATATCCCAAATGCCGGCTTGTCCATTTGAAGAACATGTTGAAATAGAACGGATTCCATGGTATCTCGGTCTTTGCAGAGGGTTCCGCAAACCTCCATGGTTTCTTCGTGATAAAGCTCGGGATTTACGTCATGACCTCCAGTGAAAAGAAAGCCGTCCATCGTTTGGGCCAGGTTCCAGAGGATCTCGGAGTCTGTCGTTAGGGGCAACATGACGGGGATTCCGCCGCTCACTTCGATACCTTTCATATAACCGGGGAGCATCCAATAACTCTCTTTGTGTTCATCATATAAGGGCAATACACCAATCATCGGTTTTTTCATTTTGATGGCCTCCACGCTGCGATTATCGAGTTTTAGAACTACGATACAAAATTGAACATTGATCATCCATTCACAAAATGCTAAAATATTTGTATCAGTGTGCAGCAAAAACGCAGGGCCATCTGAGGTGGCTGTGCGTTTTTTTGTGCAAAATCTGCTCGTCTGCCATCTGAAATACTTGAGATTTGGGAGATGAAACCATGCCTAATGAAATAAGAGTACCTTGGAACGCAAAGGAAGGCCTAATTTACATGTTGATCGTATCGATTATCTCGGTCAACACCATCGCTCCGCTGATTATGGGGTTTGAAATGGGGTTCTCGAAGACAAATTACCTGAAGACGCTGCAAATCCTCCCGTTGATGTGGATAATTGTGCTGTGTTTGGTCAACTTTGTAGCAAAACCTCTTGTAGGCAAACTGATGGCTAAATTTACGAAACCGACGGACAGCTTTAATGCGAAAACGTTGTTTAATATTTTCTTCAGTGTCTCTGTATTGTCGATCTGCTTGACGGTCATTGGATCGTGGGTTGGACAACGTCATATCAGTCTCGATCCGATCCAAGGGTTCTTTCATCATTGGCCTAAAAACTTCTGCATCGCTTTCTGGATTGAGATGTTGATTGCTCAACCGATCGCCCGTTTCGTGATGAAGAAAATCCACGTCAAAAAAGTTGCCAAAGCAGCCAAAATGGAAAAGGTTGAAGCGTAATATACCAAGAATAAAGAAGGCAAACCGCAAATGCGGATTGCCTTCTTTTTGCATCTCCCTATATTTTATTTAAACAAATCCGGATACATTTCTTTCGCCAACTGCTCCATGCCATCAATCGTGTTGTAACCATAACCAAACATATAGTTGTAGTCAACTGCATAGATCTGTTTGTTCTTGATCGCTTTCATGTTGGACAATTTCGGATTGTTATACAGCGCCTCTTTGAGCGTGTTAGGATCCGATCCGTCATAGGTTCTCCAATCTGGTACGATCAGAACGTCCGGATCGGCCCCGATCAGCGATTCCACACTAACCTCGTCGCTGCTGTTATTTTCGAAGACGTTCTCCAGCTTCACCATATGGAACGCATCGTTAAAGAAGCTTTCCGCATGGGCGGCGTAGACGCTGACTTCATTCGGATCACTCATAAATAATAGAGCGAAGGTTTTTTCCTCGGTAATGCCCGCCAGTTTGGTGCTGATCACTTCTTGTCTTGCTTTTAATTCTTGTATAAATGCATTGGCTTTATCCTGCACATTGAAGATTTTCCCTAAATTCTCGATATCCTTGTAGACCGATTCATAGGTCCCCCCGGTAATCGAAGACTCTAAGACATACGTATTGATGCCCATATCATTTAACACGTCAACGGTGCCGACACCCCAATCGGCGTTCTCAAACAAACCGCCGCGCCCAAAGACCAAATCCGGATCCGTTCCCAGGGTCACTTCTTTCCCAACGTATCCATCGCTCAGAATATTCAGTTTGTTGTATTCCTCTTCCACTGCAGGGTCCGGTGCACCGAAGTTTGCGCCAACCCCGACAATTTTATCGCCTAACCCTAAATGCAACAGAAATTCAGCGGTGGGTCTTGTGTTTGCCATGATCCGTTCAGGAGCTTTGTCGAAGACTTGCTCCTTCTCTTTCCACTCCGTACCGCCTTCCGCTTTTGTGTAGTTCACGATCGTTAAGGGATATTGCGTGGCAGCTGCTTCTTGATTCTGAGCTTGGTTTTGAGCTTGATTTTCAGTTTGATTTTGTGCGGACGCCGAGCCGCTGCTTGTACTCGTGCTGCCCGTGCTCGTGTTTCCCCCACCACAAGCCGTTAATGCCAGCAATAATGTTAAACTTAAGGCAAACCATACTCTCTTCTTCATCCTTTGTTCTCCCCTCTAAATTCCATATGCGAAGCTTAATCCGTTCGTAATCGGATTGATATAGGTCTGGCATTTGATGTGATAAAGTGATTCAATCACTTCCGGTGTCAGGACTTCTGCCGGCTTGCCGTGCGCATAAACCTCGCCGTCCTTGATCGCGTACAGGTAATCGCAATAATGCGCGGCCATTTCCAAGTCGTGCAGCGCTGCCAACACACCGATTTCAAGCGATTTTACACAAGATAAAATCTCTAGCTGATAACGAATATCCAAGTGGTTCGTCGGTTCATCCAAAATCATGAATTTGGGCTGTTGCGCAATCGTTCTAGCTAGAATAACCCGTTGCTTCTCGCCCCCAGAGAGCGATAAATAACTGCGGTTTTTGTAATCGAGCAGATTCGTTCTCCTTAAAGCATCGTCTACGATTTCGTAATCCGTTTGCTTATCCGACTCCAGCAATTTTTTGTGAGGTGTCCGGCCCAACATCACCATTTGCTGCACCGTTAGATCGAAATGCATCTCATTAAATTGACCGACCACGCCTAAATGTTGTGATACCTTTTTCTCTGAAGTCTTTAATACATCCATATCATTCAGAAAAATGGTGCCTTTCTGCGGGACCAAGCTCTTGTAGATGCTTTTGAGCAGCGTCGATTTACCGCATCCATTGGGGCCAATTAGTCCGACAAACTGTTTGTTTTTAACGTGGATTGAAACATTTTTGACGATTTCTCTTTTTCCGATCTTGATCTCCAAGTGTTTCGCGGTCAATTCCATGCTTTAACCTCCGAAATTGTAACCTTTTTTCACGATCATATAGATAAATAAAGGCGACCCGATTACCGACGTGATGATCCCGATGGGTAATTCCACATTATGGATCAACGTTCTGGACAAAATATCCGACCATATCATGAACAGTGCGCCTAGAAGCAACGTCCCCGGCATCAATCGCTTGTGGTCCGCACCAAATAGGCCACGGGCGATATGCGGGATGATTAACCCGACGAATCCGATCATGCCCGCGTAAGCGACCATCGTACCCGTAATTAACGCAGTTAAGATCATGTACAATTTGCGAAAGATGCTTAAGTTGATCCCAAGCGTTATCGCAGATTCGTCGCCTAACAGCATCGTGTTCAGCACGCGGTGTTGAAACAGGAACAGCCCGCAGCCTAGAATCACGATCACTGCCAAGATCGGTGTTTTGTCCCAACTGGAGGAAGCCAAGCTGCCCATCGCCCAGAAGGTCACGGACTTGATCCCTTCGGCATCGTTGGCGATGTAAATGATCAAGCTGGAGAAGGAGCTGCACAATGCGCCGAGCACGACCCCGGATAACACGAGCTTCACCGATGTCGCTTTGCCTCCAATGCTGGAGAGAATCAGCACGGCGATCGACGCGATCATCGCACCAACAAAGGCACCAAAAGCAACGCCGAACTGAGACAACAGCGCGCCGCTGCCAAAGCCGATTAGAATGGCGAATGTGGCCCCCAGCGAAGCGCCGGACGAGATGCCCAGTATGTATGGATCCGCGAGCGGGTTTTGCACCACGGCCTGCATCACGGCTCCGCACAAGGCGAGTCCCATGCCGATGAGAAGAGCAAAGATGACACGAGGCATCCTAACTTGCAAAATAATGTTCAGGTAGGATTGGTTATCGATATGCTCCAGCGACCCCCATTGACCGTGTGACAAGAAGTTCAGCATAATGGTCATCGCTTGCTTAAATGGAATATGGACTTGACCAATGGATACGGAAAAAACCGCAGACACCCCGATTAAGACGAGTAATAGGAGGATAAAGGGGTAATAGAGACTCCCCATCTTTTGATTCGCAGCGGTAGTATTCAGAATTTCACCTCCCATTCAGCGATAATTCTGATAATGAGAATCATTATCATAGATATGATAATAAGATATTGTTCTTAAAATTACAATTCGGAATTTGAAAATTTTTAAATAAAAAACCGCGATGAACGCGGTTGAAAGTGTTTCTTTAGAGTTGTACGTGTTTGGTCGCAATCCGCTCGCAAAACTCGCGGTCATGCTCCACAAACAAGATCGTCGGCTCATAGCTCAGCAGCAAGTCTTCGATTTGCATGCGCGAGATGACGTCAATGAAATTCAGCGGTTCGTCCCAAACCAGCAAATGCGCTTTTTCGCAGAGGCTTTTGGCGATGAGCACCTTCTTCTTCTGTCCCCCGCTGTAATCCGCCATATCTTTCTCAAACTGCAGTCTGGAGAAGTCTAATTTCCGCAAAATAGCCTTAAACAAGCTTTCATCAATGTCATGCTCTCTGGCAAAATCGGTTAAATTCCCCTGCAGCCACGAGGTTTGTTGGGACACATAGGAGATCTTCAATTGGCTTCCTAGGCGTACCGTACCGGAATAAGCGATGTCCTCCCCGCAAAGCAGCTTCAGCATGCTTGATTTCCCGGAGCCGTTGCGGCCCGTCAGCACAATGCGGTCGCCTCGTTCGATCGTAAAGCTGATCTCTTGGCACACCTGGTTCTCACCGTAGTAGATCGAAACACGGTCGAATTCGGCAAGCTGCGTTTTATGGTAAGGCAGCTGGGCGATTTTTAAACTGTCCGAGGTTTCGATATTTTTGAGCAGCTTCGACTTTTCCTCAATCGCATTCTGTTGTCGTTGTTCAATCGATTTGGAGCGTTGCATCATCTTGGCCGCTTTATGACCGATGTACCCCTTATCTACCTTGGAGCCGGAATTTCGCGTGCCATTTTTCAAGCTTTCCACCTTATGCGACCAGTTGCTCGTCCGTTTGGCTGCTTCCGACAGGCGTTTGATGTCTTTCTGCAACTTTTCATTTTCGGCTAGCTCATAGTTGTCCTGGCGCCTTTTATTTTCCCACCAATCGGAGAAATTGCCCTTCTGAATTTCAATGTTCGTCTTGTTAATGGACAGAATGTGATCCACACAACGATCCAGAAAAGCCCTGTCATGAGAAACCAGGATAAACCCATTCTTGCGGTTTAAATAATTCCCCACAAGCTCTCGCGCTTCCATGTCCAAATGATTCGTAGGTTCATCGATCAGCAGGAAGTGATTCTCCTTCAAAAATAAGGCGGCAAGCATCACCTTGGTCTGCTCCCCATTGGACAAGGTTTCGAAAGGACGGTACAGCACATCATCCGACACCTGCAGCAAAGAAAGCTCACGCATGAGCTCCCACAGCTCATAGTACGGAACAATTTCCTCTACAACATCCAGCGTATGCTTCTCCGGATGCTTAACCTCAAACGGGAAGTAATCGAAGCTGACATCCGCGGAAATTTGTCCGCTGTATTCGTATTTGCCGAGCAGCAAATGCAGAAAGGTCGTCTTCCCTCGCCCGTTCCGCCCGGTAAACCCCAGCTTCCAATCGGTATCGATACGAAAGCTGACATCCTCAAAAATGTTATCGTAACTGCCCTCATAGGCAAACGTTAGATGGTTCACATGAATTAATGACATGAACAACATCCCTCCTGCATAAAAAAATGGACTGCAAGAAAGAACCCTTTCCTGCAGCCCAAAAATATTCAAAAAATCCTCCCCTGCCATCGGGGGATGGATTCAGAATATACGATTGGAGTGAAAGGATGAGATATCTTTCTTGCATAAGAAATAAACCATGAGAATGACGCTCGCATCACGGTTCCATCTTCTTAGCAAGAAATATCCATCCGTTTCAGCTCCCTCATTAAAGATAGTCGTATTTTAACATAATGAGGATAGGAGTTCAAGGTTTGACAGCAATGCAAATGGCTCTAATGACAACTGGCTTATGCTTTCCGGTTCATGATGTAATGCAGTAATTGCTTAAGAAAAGACGGAGGTTCGGGAAGCTCCTGGAGCGCTTCCATCGCCAAACAATAATGCTCCCACATCGCTTTGTTGGCCGCAGCCGTCCCCAACACAGTCACATAAGTCGAGTTGCCGTTTTCGATGTCCTTCCCGGTCGGTTTGCCGAGTAAACGCGAATCCCCTTCCCCATCCAGCAGATCATCTTTGATTTGAAAAGCGATGCCAGTGTGATAAGCAAATTTCTTGAGAACGGCGATTTCCGTTTCGTTCGCCCGTGCCAATATGGCCGGCGCCACCAGACAGGCTTCAAACGCAATCCCCGTCTTGTAGAAGCAAATGCGGTCAAGCTCCTCTACGGTTAATACTTTGCCTTTGGCGTTTAAATCCATCGCTTGCCCCATGCAAATCTCTCCGGCTTTCCGGGATAGGTATTGCAGCAATACCAGCACAGATTCATTGTCAAAACCTTTCAAGGATGCCTGCTCTTCCACCGCCTTCTGAATTAAGAAGATGCCTGTTAGCTCCGCAATGGCACTGTTATGCACTTCATGCAGCGTTGGTTTGCCGCGGCGGGATGGAGAATTGTCTTGAGACGGCAAGTCATCAAAGATGAGAGAAGCGGTATGCATGTATTCGAGCGCCCGGAACAACGGGGATAATGCAGCCGGATCTAGTCCGTAGACCTGCACGCCCATCACCCAAGCGATGATCGGTCGGAGCCGTTTCCCGCTTCCTTCCAGACTGTAATTGGCCGTCTCCACCAGAAGGGGATCTTCTCTATTTGAAGAAGATGCGGCACTAGGGATTGGCAATATCGCATTTACGTGCTTGCGAGCCATTTGAACAAGCTCAGCAAACGCTTCTTGCTCTTGCCGGCTCGTTCGCATCGTAATCAGCAGTTGGTCTCGCAGCCATTTGTCGTAGAAATCGACATCCACCGCACGATGAACCAGAAGCTGAATCAGCCCCTCCAGCTCCGGATGTCCAAGCGTAAATATCGCCATCACTTCATGAAATCGGTCCGCTCCAACCCGTCTTTGGTATCGTTTAAGTCCATTAATGGCGCGTGCCAAAATGATCTCGCGAGTTTGGGGTTCCGAACGGTAGACATGGTGGATCAAATGCGAAATGACCACCCAATACAACTCAAACGGATTGATCAAATCCGGTCGTTCATGCCGGTAGGTCAAATAATACGTATAAGGGGTGACCGCACCCGCTTCAAGATCAGCGGCCATATCTGCAAAATCGTCAGCCAACTGATTGTAAAGGCCATAATAGAAGACACGCTGGTCAAACCCCTCATCTTTCGGAGCGGAAATCACAGAACGAACGATCAATCGTGACGAGGCGGATTTTAATATGATAGGCAGGTATAGTTCCTCGTTAGAATAATGTGCATCATCCAATGTCTTGCAGCGATCGGCGTCTTGAGATTCAAAGAAGATATTGGATTGCTCGAAAAATACGTTCTGCGTGTCCGGATTCTGATAACCACGGATAAACTCATACGCTTCTCGAAGCTCCGTATGAATATATCGAACGAGCTCATGATGGCGACCGCTCCACTCCCCAAGCTCAGGGACAATCCCCGTTCGGATCGTCTTGCGGATCATCCGCGAATATTGGTCCTGCTCATCAGCATTTAAGGCTCCGGAATCAAGCAGATCATCAATAAACGGGTAGGTCAGCCCGTAATAATATCCCAGCTTGATTGCCTCTCCGAGCCGGCGTGAACGTTCTGCACAACCTGTCTCAGTTTGATCATCCATTTCGTCCATCACGTGTACGACGACGCCCAAGATGATTTTGATGAGCTTACGCTCGGCTTCCTCGGCGTTCATTTCCGGTGGGAGATAGGTTCGCACCCCCTTCAACCGCTCCATTACCCAAATGACCGCTTCCTCGACGCCCTCTCGCTGCGCCCAGCGATAGACGGAAGCGAGGCTCATCATCTCTTGCGAGAATCCGGTTCCGCCTGTTGCTTCTTCCGGTGAGACAAGCGTCTTCTTCAACCTTCCTACCATGCGTTGGATCTTGGTACGGGTTCGGGGATCGGATAAATCCTGACCGAGATCCCGCAAATACATATAGGAAACGCTACGCTCCAAATAATCATCCAGCTTCCCTGCACGGGCCAGCCATGCGAAAAACCGGGAACCTTCCGATGATTCGGGCGATTTGACACCGCGTCGCCAGATCGGGAGCCATTTCTGACGCGGAAGGTGCCTTTTTTTCCACCCTATGAAATCATCAAGCAGTCTGGGCACGTAACTCTTCGAACGGATGTGTTCCTGCAATACGTCAAAGTAACGTGCGGCTTGACTCTCGGCCTGTTGATACCACCTGTCCACTTGTTCCGTGTTTGCCTTCATTATCGTCATCCATGCATCCCTCGGCTTATTTGGGTCTTCTTCCGAGACCATTATCTTTTATAATAGTCTAAACGACGGAACGACCAAAACCTGCGATAGTCTGTATCCAACCTAGACTTAAGTCTAGGATGCGGGGAAAAGAAAGGGGGCGTGGGCTCCGGCTATTACAAATCGAGAAGACACAGCTCCAGCTAGTTGGAACCGGTTCTCCCCTTCAAGGTTTGAAGGGGGTTTTTATTCTCACTCCTTCCCTGACTTCCCGCTGAATGCCAAAAGTTGTAGGTTGTCCCGCCCTGCGCTCTTCCCTACAATGTTGTAGGGAAAGGAGGTCACCCGAAATGAATAAATTCCGAGGATTCCTTTTACTCTTGGTGATCATGCTCTCGGCAGGCTTGTTGGGCGGAGCAACACCAACACCAGCGGCCGCAGCCTCCGGTACGGTGAAGCTGGGCTCCACGAGCGGCGATGTTTGGGATCTTCAATATCGACTGAAGGCGTTGGGCATTTTCAATGAGCAGCTTACTGGATATTACGGGACAAAAACGCAACAAGCCGTGCGTACGTTCCAGTCGCGTTATGGGCTCCAGGTAGATGGTGTGGCGGGGCCCCAAACGTGGAAGGCGCTGAGAAAATATTCTCTGAATCAAACCGAAATGGATCTGTTGGCTCGCGTGATTTATAGTGAAGCTCGAGGTGAGCCATATACTGGACAAGTGGCGGTAGGTGCCGTCGTTATGAATCGGATTCAATCGTCATTATTCCCTGATACGATCAACGGGGTTGTGTTTCAACCGGGCGCCTTTACGGCGGTCGACGACGGGCAAATCTGGCTAACGCCGGATCGCACAGCCTATCTGGCTGCACTGGATGCGGTTAGAGGTTGGGATCCGTCCTACGGTTCGCTATATTATTTCAATCCAAAAACAGCGACAAGCAAATGGATATGGTCGCGTCCGCAGAAGCTTCAAATCGGAAACCACATCTTCACCAGTTAACGGAAAATGAAACAGGGTCTTGCGAATCGCGCAAGATCCTGTGTTTTTTAGGAGGCACATTCCTAAACTTCCCTGCACTATATAGGGCTTGCTGAACGATTCTTTAACCGAAACTCATGGCTAGGCGACTGCGAGATAGCAGCGTAAAAATGAGGCAAAAAAGAACGCGGAGCCTGCGCTCCAGGTTCATCACCAGAAGTTGCAGCGTAATCACGGATTCACTTGTCTTTGCGAGGCGTGCTCGAATACAGCCAAGCCCGTACTTGCGCTTGCCTTCTCCGAACTTGCCTTCGATTGCGTTTCGTTCTCCGGTATCCTGTTTGGCCACTTGCCTATCTTCGCTTGTCGGGCCGTTTTTCGGCTTGCGTCCCAGTGCCGGTCCGCTGAGCCGAATCCCATGCTGTTTGCAGAATCTCCGGTTTTCGCGTGTGCGGTAGATCTGATCCGCTTGGACGACAGCCGGATAGAATCCCATGCGGCTGCGATACTTCTCGATCACGTCCATGAGCGTCGTGCTCTCGTTGAAGTTATCCCAAGATAGCCGATCAAGGAACGCGTAGCCCTTCGTCATGCTTACCGCGATCTTGGCTCCGAACTCGACGCGCGCCTTGGCTTTCCCGCGCACGATCGGCCTGACATGCGGCTGATGAATGCTGACGACCCGGTCTTCCATCTGGTGGGAACGCTCGTTGTACATGTGAAGCTGCTGACGGTACAGTTCGTGAATCACCAGCAGGTCGCGATAGGCTTTGCGGCCAAGTAGCGTGAGCGGTTGCGACTTGGCTTGCTCGGCGATGATGGAGAGGTTCCGTCCAACGTAACCGAGTTGCCTCCTGATCGCTTTGCGAATCACTTTCGGCCCCGGTCTGCGTTGCTTGGAAACGGCCAGAAACTGTTTGCGCGCTTTTTCCCGGTACGTGCGCGGTTTCGCCATTTGTCCGATGACCGGCTCATGCAGCGTATCGATGATCGCTTCGAGCTTCTCCCGCGCTTCATTCAACAGATTCAGATCGGTCGGATACGCCACATCCGCCGGCGCACAGGTGGCATCCACCAGCACGGTCCCTTGATTCGGCTGCTCAGGGGCTTCCCATTCTGCGGTCGATTTCGGATGCGCTTCGCAAACAAGTTTATTCGTTTCAGGAACCTCTGACTCTGTAGCCATCGACTCCACGGGAGACGCTGCTTCTGACGATGCGACTTGCGATTGTGCAAACATGGTTTGCTGCTCGACTTCTTCATCAGAGGCGCGCTTCTTCGAGCGCTTCCCTTGGCCTTTACCGCCGCCGGTCGCGTCGTTGCTGTCATCATCATCTTTCGTTTCCTTCGCACCTTCGGTGGCGACGATCTCATTCAACTCTGCCAGCACGTCCGTCAGACGCTTGCGGAAATGCGTCATCATGGAGTGATGGAACGGTGGCTTCATGACGAATCCAGGCAGACCAATGAAGTATTGCATGTAAGGATTTTCGCTGATCGACTCCAACGTTTCTCTGTCGGTCAGTTGCATTCGCTCCTGAATGATGAGCGCACCGAGCCCCATCCGAAGACTGATCGTTTGCTGGCCGCGAAAGGTGTCTTTGAAAAATTGACCGTATGTTTTCTCAGCCTCCGCCCACGGCACCAACCGCGCCAACTGGACCCAGCGATTGTCCTCGTCCAGCTTTCCGCCAAAGGGCAGAAAGAAATCGCCGGGCAGGATCAATTGATTATCGAGGTGCGCGGTCGGCTTAAACATCTTCGTCACTCCATCTGCAAAGGTTTTAGGTGGTTTTCAAACATTTCCTTTGCATATGATTTCGACAAATGGGCCTTAGAATCCTTGTTGTTATGCGGTTTTTGTTGTTTTTTTTAAGTGTTCAGCAAGCCCTATATATACAAACCACACTCATTACGTGTAAAGGGGACAAGGAAGACGATGCCCATCAAAAACGGAAAACAGTACATCGAACGGATCAACCGCAAGCGCATCCGGCTATGGTACAACGGCGAACGTGTCAGCGTTCCGTTATCCGAGCACCCTGCCTTTCGGGGGTTGATCCGGACGCAGGCTGCGATGTACGACAAGCAATGCGAGGACGACCTGCGAGACATCATGACTTATGTGTCACCAACCACCGAGGAGCGAGTGGGTCTTTCATTTTTGCCGCCGACCACACCCGATGACTTAGTTCGCAGAAGGAGGATGTCCGAGATATGGGCCGGTTTGCATCATGGATTCCTCGGTCGTTCCCCCGACTATATGAACACGGCATTGATGTCGTTTTATACGGCTTGCTCCTTGTTGGAGGCCGCCATGCCAGAGTATGGACGGAATCTGCGCACGTATTACGAATATTGTCGGGAGCATGATATCACGTTATCCCATGCCTTCGTGCAGCCGATGATCAGCAAAATGTCCGGACCGGTGGATCATGAAGAATCCCTGGCCGCCAAGGTGGTGGAGATCCAACCTGAAGGTCTTGTCGTTAGCGGAGCTTTTCTGATGGCGACCCAGGGACCTACCTGCGAGGAAATCCTCGTCCTCCCCACGCCAACGTTCATGTTGGGAGACGGGCAGGTCAATCCCAGCGCGTTCGCTTTTGCCGTGCCTAATGATGTGGAGGGAATTACCTTTATATGTCGAGAGAGCCATGCGTTTGATTCAAGTTATGATCATCCCCTCTCCAGTCGATTTGAGGAAATGGATACGATGGTGATTTTTGATCGAGTTCTCGTACCGCGGGATCGGGTATTTTTCTTTGGGAAAGAGGAGCTGTGCGATCGGTTGTTTCGTGAAGGGCACTTCCATGCGTACGTTGGTCACCAGATCCTCACACGGTACATTGCGAAAACGGAGTTTTTCCTAGGGCTGTTGCAAGTGTTAGCCGAGGAGCAGAATGCGGATAGCGAGCCTACGTTCCTCCAATCCATCACCAAACTCATGGCGATGCTGGAGAATCTAAAAGCATTACGGGTGGCGGCTGAGACTGACGGGACATTCACCTCATCCGGCTACTTCGTTCCAGCACTGGCCCCCCTGACCGCCGCAGGCATCCAATTTCCCGATCTGCATGAAGAAGCGCTGCGGTTGATCCGTACGATTAGCGCCAGCCAGCTGATCATGAACCCGTTTGGGGCAGACTTCTTTTCGGAGAACGAAGCGTACCTCAATGCCTATTTACAGGGGATTTCCAGCCCGGCCAAGGATCGCATCGCCCTTTTCAGACTGGCCTGGGAGCTGGGCGGCGGAGCGTTTGGAGGCAGACAAAACCAGTTCGAACGCTTCTTCTTCGGAAATGGAAAGACGATTGCCAACCGGATGTATGGCTGCTGCGAGAGCATGGAGCAATACAAATCGCGAATTTACCAGTTTCTAGAGTTAAAAGGAGAATAAAGAAAATTTAATTCCTTTCCTCGGCATTCGCCCAGCCGCCTTCTCCGCATTTGCATATGATGATTATGCCTATACATTGAAGGGAGCGATCACATATGGGATTTTTTCCAGTGCCGGGACCTGGCGGAGGGATTCCAGGAATACCGGGGGGACCTAGCGGGCCGGGGTTTCCAGGGGGATTTCCAGGAGGAGGTCCGGGAGGATTCCCCGGTACTCCGGGAGGAGCACCTGGAGGTATTCAACCGCCAACCTCTCCACCACCACAATTTGTCCCACAAATGCAAGTCGGCACGTTTGCTATCGATCCCGGCGGGATCAGACGCTGCTTGTTCCGTAATACCTATGTCTGGCTGAACAATGGGGAGCAATTCTGGTTCTTCCCGGTATTCGTCGGACGGAATTCGATTGCCGGATTCCGGTGGTTTGGGTTCTTCTGGGGATACTTCGGCATCGATTTAAATCGGATTCGCTCGTTCACGTGCTTCTAACGCAGACGGCGAAAGAGACCACACACGCAGTCGGTACTCTTTCGCTTTTGTTTTTTTCTAGCTTGTCCCTGTGAAACAAGAAAAGGACCTCTATCCCCGCCTCAACGTGGAAATCGAAGTCCTTGCGGCTACCCCTTTACAACAGCATCTGAGCAACCAGGAACAGGTTCAGGCTTACGACCAAAGCGGAGATCATCCATCCCAGCGTGGTGGTCACCCGATGATTCACCAGGGAGCCCATAATTTTGCGGTTGGAGGTGAACAAGATCAAAGGAATGAGTGCAAATGCAATCCCAAACGACAATACCACCTGACTCATCACCAGAGCATTCGTTGGGTTCACGCCAGATATAATAATTGCCAGCGGAGGAATGGTTGTAATCGCCCGCCGTACATACAGGTTAATGCGTTTGTTAATGAACCCTTGCATCACCACATCCCCAGCCATCGTCCCCACCGAAGAACTGGACAGGCCTGCGATCAGCAGCCCCAGCCCGAAGGAAATGGCAGTAACCGGTCCGGCGATTGTGCCAAATTGATGGAAAGCGACATCCAAATCTTCAACGATAAGACCGTTTTTGAAGAGCAGCCCTGCAGAAACCACAACCATCGCCATATTCACGGCCCCGGCAATCAACATCGCCAAGACGATATCAATGAATTCCAGCTTGAAAATCTTCTTCTTCTCTGCCTCATTACGTCCCACAATCCGATTTTGGGTTAACGAGGAGTGCAAATAAATCGCATGAGGCATCACGGTTGCCCCTAAGATCCCTGCAGCCAGCAGAACGCTGTCCACCCCATCAAAGCGGGGAGTTACCATGCCTGCTCCAACGGCTGCATAATCCGGATTCGCCGCAATCACTTGAAAGGCAAAGGCCAAAACAACGATCAACACCATGGCAGCGATACCCGCTTCCAGTGCACGATATCCCCGACGCTGCAGCTCGAGGATGGCGAAAGAGCCAATCGCGGTGATCACGGCCGCCGGCAGCATCGGAATACCAAACAAGAGATAAAGCCCTAACGCCGCCCCAATAAATTCTGCCAGATCCGTAGCGATAATGACCAACTCACTTTGAATCCACAGAAAGATCGATACCCCCTTCGGAAATCGATCGTGAGCAACTTCGGGCAGGTTCTTGCCCGTGGCAATCCCAAGTTTCGCTGATAACGACTGAATTAGCACCGCCATCAAATTCGAAGCGAAAATCACCCATAACAACAGATAGCCGTACTTCGATCCTGCGGTGATGTTCGTAGCAAAGTTACCGGGATCGATATAAGCAACCGCAGCGATAAACGCAGGTCCAAGAAACGGAAGAAGCCGTTTCATCCCTTTCGTTCTGCCGTCTAGTGCGGCATGTGCGGACGTTTGATGATCCAATCCTTTCGAGGTGACTGGAGTCGTTTGTTGCGCAATACTTTGTTCCATCATGTGAATCCCTCCCTTGCGCTTGCGTCTACTAAAGTTGTCTATATCCATTAAAGTTTCCTGTGTGCAACTTTATAGTTTTAGTATATGCCTCATTTTGAAAAATGTAAATCCATTTTCTTGCGAAATTGCAATCTCTATTTAACGATATCGACACTTGTTCACTCGCAGTTTGTCCTATGATATGGAATGTGGATGAACGATATACCTCGTCATACTTCATTGGACCGGAAGGAGTTCTCTAATGTACCATAAAATCATCCAACCTAAAGTCGTCCTCGCGCTTCTTGCCGTAGGAATCTTGGGTGCTGCCACTTGGGCGACCTCCAGCAGTGTTGTCGACGCACAGCCAACGCTACTCAAGGCAGCTCAGATTCAACAGGAAGAATCCGCTCATGCCTTGGAAACCTTAAACAGCTTCTATAAACCCGCATTAACAGGTCAGTTCCCCGGGGCTGTTGCCGGCTTGACAGTGGGCAAAAGCAGCAAGAAGGACGTCATTAGACTGTTCGGTGAGCCTTCCATCGAGGGCAAAGGAAACTTGGCTTTTGACTTGTACAGCGCGAACATGGGCAATCCGGGATACGCTTTTTCCTATTCACATGGGACGCTTCAGGAAATGCGCTATTTCGGTACCAACGTGGAACGTCAAACGAATATCGGTGGCATCACCATAAAAATGTTAAAGCAAAACTGGTTTACCCCCGACGCGAGCAGTACGATCCACAACGGGAACCTGGAACAAACCAAGCTGACTTATATCCGCGGCGATTACAAGCTGGAATTTATATTTAACAGCAGTACAGACCTCGATCATATTAATCTGCTCAAAAAATGAAGTTGTTATTTGCAGCACAAAAAACAGACCCGCGATTTTGCGGGTCTGTTCTGTTTTTTTCTTCTAACAATTATTCACCGATCTGAGCTTTATAAGCGTCCAACTGCTTTTGCAGCTCGGCTAGCACTTTATCGTATCCGGCCTGCTTCAGCTTGTTGCGGAACTCTTCAACCGCCTTCGCGGGGTCTCCGGCTTTCCCCATCACGATGGCCGGCCCAAGCTCCCCGGTTACCTGCGAGATTGCGGTTAGTTCGGCTTCTACTGGTGTTTTATCAAATACGAAGCGACCGTACACATATGGCTTCTTGATCTTATCGTATTCCGCATACAACGTCTCTTCGATTTGATCCCACGTCGTTTCGCTAGGAATCTCAAACTTGTCGACGCGGCCGCCCCAGAAATCGGAATAAAAGCCGTCTCTTGCTTCATCATAACCTTCAGGACGAGCACGTTTGCCATCTTTGATCACGTATTGCACGCCTTCGATTCCATAGTTGATCAGATGATAAATCTCCTCATTATTACGAATCAGATCATAGGCCATCAGCGCGCGTTCTGGGTTTTTGCTGTGCGCGCCTACGGAGGTGCCGCCATGGGTAATCGACAGCTCCATCAGGTTTGTGCCGCGTGTCCGGGAGAAGGGGAACATCTGCAACTCTGAACCCGGCTGTGCTTTATCCATTTCGACGCGAAGTCCAGAGAACGTCTGTGTATGGTGTTGATCCAGCCCAGACAAGCCGGCTTTCAACGCATCGCGGTTGTTATTTTTGTTATTTAGGGCGTCTTCACGCCAGAAGCCTTGATCCGCCCATCGTTTCATCATCGTGGCGTAATCCAAGAATACGTCCTCAAAGATGGGACTTACAGCAGTAAAGCGCTCTTCATAGGATTTGGTCGTAAATACCGGCATGAAGCCCGTCGAGATCGGAAGCTCCAGTTCATCCGTATACGATTGGATAAATCCCCCCCAGGTTTGCGTGCCTGACGCTGCGTCCCACGGAATCACATCCGGTTTGTTGTCTTTAATGTACTGCAAGTACTTCTCAATGCCTTCCCAATCCTTAATCGGCTCGGTAATCCCAGCCTCCTTCGCCCAATCGCCGCGGTAGAAGAAACCGTGGTTAACCCACTGCGTGTAATCGTTTTCAGGAATCAGAACGATTTTGCCGTCATATTTACTTTCTTCCCAATCCTCTGCCGGGATGGAATTCCACGTTTCCGGCGCGTATTTCGGCAGGAGTTCATCCAGGTTCATGAAGGCGCCGCGCTGCGCATTGCCCCAGGTGTCCAACCAGTCCGTACCGATCGTAATCAGATCAATCGGTTCCCCGGAGGCTAACGCGAGATTGTACTTGGTCTGCCAATCCGCCCATTCGATCCATTTCCATTCCAGCTCGGCGTTGATTTTTTCCTTCATGATTTTGTTGACTTCGGCAAGCACCTTTTCGAACTGCCCGTTCTTAGGCTTATCCCCCAAAACGAGGTAACTGATCTTCACGAACTTGGACGTGTCGATTCCCGTATCCGTCTCTTGACCAGTATTCGCCGCATTGCCCCCATTGTTTGGCGCATCGCTGCCCGCTCCTTTATTGTTGTTAGAGCCGCCGCAGGACGCCAACAGCAATACCAGCAGGCTTACCATGACCCAAATTGACGCTTTCTTCCATCGAACCATTCACACAACCTCCCTCATCTATTTGAAATTGTGAAGCCTTAGCCTTTGACAGCGCCAACGGTGATGCCTTTGATAAAATAGCGCTGCACAAACGGATAAAATAATATCACCGGCCCCGTCGCCACGATCGCCGTCGCCATCTTCATCGATTCAAGCGGCACATCACGCAGTTCCACGTTCGACGCAGCGGCTGAATTTCGGATGAAGTCCGCACTGGTGATCACGTTATATAGGAACAGCTGCAACGGGCGGTACTTCATGTCCGGGGATAAGAACAACATGGAGTTATACCATTCATTCCAATACCCCAAGGCGATAAACAAGCCGATTGTGGCCAAAGCGGGCGTTGTCATCGGTAAGATCAGGCGGATAAAGATGGTGAAATCCCCCGCCCCATCGATTTTGGCTGATTCCGTGATCGCATGAGGTATGGAACGAACAAAGCTTTTCATCATGATGATTAAGAATGGACTAAGCAGACCAGGCAGCAAGACAGCCAAGTAGTTATCCTTCAGGCCCAAATACTGTGTCACTAGTAAGTAAAACGGAACCAGTCCGCCGCTGAACAGGGTCGTAAAGTAGATAAAGAAAGAGATGCGGTTCCGGTAAGCAAAATCGGGCCGTTGCAGTGCATACCCCGTCATCGCCACCAAGAATAACCCCAACGCGGTACCGCAGATCGTGATACCGATGGTGACAAGATATGAGCCGATGATGAGATCCGGATTTTCGAAGACGATTTTGTATGCGAAGGTGCTGAATTCCCGGGGCCAGAAATTGAAACCAAACCGTTTGATCGCCGCTTCCGACGTAAAGGATGTGCCAAGGACCAGCAGGAAGGGCAGCAAACAACATAAGGCGAAGAAGCCGATAAACAAGTAGCCGACGATTTTGACGATGATACCGCCGAGATCGGTGCGGATACTTCGCGTTTCATGAACGTCATCCATGCCTTGCACCTCCTAGAAGAGTGAGTTGTCGGGCGAAACCTTCTTGACCAGCCAGTTGGCGGTAATCACCACCACAAATCCAAACACGGATTGATAGAGGCTGACGGCGCTCCCGATCGAGAAGTTGAAGTTGGTCATAAGAGCGCGGAACACATACGTTTCGATGATATCGGTCGTCGCGTACAACGCGGTGTTGTTGGCTCCCACCAGGTTGAAGAATAAGCCGAAGTTCCCGCGCAGGATGCCGCCCAGCGAAAACAGGAGCAGAATGATAAAGGTGGGCTTCAGCCAAGGAAGCACAATATATCGGATGCGCTGGAAGGCGCCGGCCCCATCGATTTCCGCTGCTTCGACAATTTCGTTATCCAGCCCCATAATGGCGGCAAAATAGACGATCGATCCATACCCTGTCGATTGCCATAAGTAGGTCAGCACGATAATAAACGGCCAGATCGTTGCGTTCGAATACGTCTTTACCGGATCAAATCCCAGCGAAGTCAAAATGCTGTTGAGCAGACCATAGTCGTAGCTCAGCACGTTATAAGCGATCAGACCAATCAGAACCGCCGAAATAAAGTGCGGCAGGAACATCAAGGTTTGAGTTAGCTTTTTAAACCATTTGAGACGAAGTTCGTTCAGGAACACCGCAACGGTAATCTGCAAGACGTTCCCTAGCAGGATGAAGGCCAAGTTATAAACCACCGTGTTAAACGTCAGCCGCCACAAATCCCCCGTCATTACAAGAAATCTGAAGTTATCGAACCCCACGAACGGACTCTTAAATATCCCATCTGTATAGTTGTACTTGATAAAAGCCAGATACAAGCCGGGCATCGGCAAATACGCGAAAATGATAAAGAAGATGATCGCCGGCAGACACATCAGAAGCAGCGTTTTATTGCTCCATAACCGTTTGAACCATCCTTGTTGACGCATCCGATAAAGCTGCGGCCGCTGGCGAACCTCTGTTGGTGTCGGGATTTCCATAGGCCTCCCCCCTTTCTATACGGAAATAAACTCCAGCTTCTCTAAGCTGCCTGCATCCTGTTCATCCACGGCTTCGAGAAAAATTGACAGCTGCGCTTGGCCTGCCTGAAACCATGGACCCGGCAAATAAAAGGAGTCCGCGCTGCCGCCGGTCATCATCGGCCTTCCTTCCCCTCCTGGCAGCCACAGCCTGCCGACGATCCGCTCCTCCATAAACACCGTAAGCTTTAATCCCGAGCCTGCGGCACGGACCCTCCAACCTTTGCCTTGTGCAGAATTCGGAATGGAAGCGAATAACCATCCGGCTTCACCGGAGGTCAGTGTCAACGGTAATTCAAGCGGAGTTGCGTTGGCAATTTCTTGATCGGCTGCAGCCTTCAGCTCAGCTTCCTCCGCTGCCATGATCGTATACGCCGAAGCTTCAATCCCTTCATAGACCAACACTTGACCGGTGTGATGTCCCATCGTTCGTTCCAAATAGACCTCTAGGAGCAGTTCCTGTCCCGGGGTAACAAACGGCTTCAAATCGATAAATGGATCCAGCGGATGGATAAGGCCGACATCAATACCGTTCACCCAAAGCCGCGCATACCCTTGAAAGTTCTGAAAATGCAGCGTCCACGAATCTCCGCCAGCCCCGGGAATATACGTTCTGCGGAAGATCATTTGGGACGGATAGTCCGCAGACAACCAGCTTCCAAAACTAACGACGGGCCATAGCGCTTCGTCCGGCTGTGTGAGCGTGTCTTGCCACGAACGGTCGACCTTCGGATGCACGCGCCAATTCGAGGTAATGTTGTGGACAGCGGTGATGGTCGCAATCCCCTTGAACCCTTTCAGGGAAGGCAAGCGCAGTGCCGGGAGCCGGAGGTCATCGAAGTTGCTGTGGCCCCAAATCTCCACTCGTGCTTGCAGCTTCTTCGCTTCTCGTCCGCTTGCTGGGACAAACATGCTGGCTCCACCGGGAGTAAATGTACCGAGGTACGTCCCATCCGCATACAGCGAAACGACATCACTTGCCTGACGCACCAGAAATCCATGCATCTGGTGCTTATCGGCATCCCAATTGGTCTCGGCCTCATACCAGGCGTATCCGCGGTAAACGCCAAGCCGTTCCAAGAATTCGGCCTTCGCCCCTTTCGTCTGTGCCGTCGCAGCTTGGATTGGCGCCTTCCAGCCCTTCCTCGCCACAAACCGCCAATCGAGTGCTGCTGGCGCAGGGTCAGGTTCATTCGAGACCGGTGGATCCTCGGTTATGGTGATGCTCCCATCCAAATAAATCGCTTCGGTCCGAAGCGCATTGAGACGGCTTGTGACAATGACCGTACAACGTTGCCCTTCCTTCAGTTCAAACCGACATAACGCCGTCTCGGCTCCAGACAGTTGCAAGATCAGCTGACCCTCGCGATGAATGACCTGCATCCCCTCAGTCATTGGATTATTGGCAACATCAACGGATAGGATGATCTCCGCGTTATCCCCCTCCTTGTGAAACGCGAGAACCACCCCGTCCTTCTGCTGTTCTGCCATGTAAAGCTCTGCTGTGGAGGATACGAGATGTCCTGGAACTCCCCAGTTCGATAGCGGCACCATTGCTGGCAGCGCCAAGGATCTCGAAGCAGCCAAGGTCAATGTCCCCGTAGATGAAGCCTGGCTCGCATCCTCATGGTGCAAGCTGATTTGCTTGGACCGCTCTTCACCATTGGTCACAAAAATCAGCTCTCCGCCGCCTTTCAGACGCAGCACATACGGACCAAATACCCCCTCCTTCTCGCCAGCAACAGACCATTTGCTCTCGGAATCCGGCTCAGATTCTGCAATCGCACGGCCATAGGCACGAATTAACCTGGAGAGAAGCTTCGCCTCCTTCACTTCTTCACGGAGATGGCCTTCCGGCGAAATCATGCCTCCGAAATCATAATCCGAGGTCAAGAAAGCCAGCGGCTTCCCCCAGTTATTCGTCGCATTGGTGAAGCCGAAATTGGTGCCCGACGCCTGCAGATAAGGACCTAACAGCTTGGCTCCAGCGGACAGCAGTCTGCGCAGCAAGTAATGGCTCCGGTTCGTTTCGGTAACGAGCAGCGGAAGACCCAGTCTGTGAAGCACCTCCCGATAATGCAACACCTTGTGCTCGAAATCAGGATCCCGATCATTCGGATAGAAGTTACAGGTCGGCACAATGCCTTCCGTTAACCCGGATGCCTGCACTAAGCCGCCTTGACCGGCACAAGCAATCAGCGGAACGGTTAAACCATGTGTTGCAGCCATGTCTCGCAGTGCCGCCATATAACCTGCCGGGTCGGAGCAATCATAGAAGTCGAGTTCATTTTCAAGCTGAACGAAAATAACGCTGCCTCCGTTCGTCACTTCATGACGATGAAGGATCGGTAATATCTGCGCATACCACCTAGCCACATGCTGCAAGAACGCTGGATCATTATCTCTGATTCGTAGAGCCGGCTTTTTGGCGTACAAATACGCAGGCAGGCTGCCGCCATCCCATTCAGAGCAAATATACGGTCCAGGGCGGGCGATCACCCATAATCCCGCCTCACTGGCTAGTTGCAAAAACCGATCTGCATCCCGCATCCCGGTGAACTCCCAGGTCCCCTCCTGAAGCTCATGGAAATTCCAAGGAAAATAGACGTCGATGCAGTTATAGCCGGCTTCTCTCACCTGCTGGAGCCGTTCTTGCCATAACTCGGGGGGAATCCGGAAATAAAAGAGTGAAGCACAAAGCAGGATCACGCTCTCCCCACGGATGTTAACCGCTTGGCCAGATAGACTTACAACGGATTCGGATTCGATACGCGTACTCATAGCGACCACTCCTAGCGTCTGTATTATTAAATTTTAATGAATCCCATTTCATGAAACCCGTTACATTTTAAGCGATTAAATTAGAGTGAAACGGGTTTCACATTGAATCAAACGCAAAGATTCGGTTGTTACGCCAAGAATTGTTCGGATTGATGCTTCTCTTCGGAGTTGATAAAAGAAGTAAAGTTTCGTTGCATTTAGTGGAGGGTGAAAAAAGGAAGAATTACCTGCGAATGAAATGTAAGGGCTTTCTTGCAGTTATTCTAGCCCAGCCTAATTTAAGTTGTCAATTCCTTTTTTTCGGAGGCGGGTGCAAAGCTCCTAACCCTAGTTAAGAGCCGCAGTAGACTCGCGAATAACCAGTTCCGGCTTCAGCAAGGTCGTTTTGTTCACCTTGGACTTCGTAATCATCTGGTGCAGGACTTCCCCCGCCGTTCGACCGAGCTCATGAGCATGCAGTGAAATGGTCGTCAGTTCTGGAGTGCTGTAGGAGGCAAACGGTGTATCATCATATCCGATAATCGAGAGGTCTTCAGGGACACGCAACCCTGCTTTAACCGCCGCCTTTAACACGCCGATCGCAACTAAGTCGTTCAGACAGAAGATCGCCGTCGGCCGCTTAGGCATCTGAAGCAATTGATTCATAAACATCATGCCGCTGTCGACGGAAAAACCACCATGCATCACCCACTCTTTGCGCACCTCGAGCCCCGACTGCACCATTTTCTTCAAGAAAGCGCTCGTCCGCTGCTGGGTGTTGGACATCTGACGGTAGCCGCCTACAATCGCGATGTCGCGATGCCCGAGTTCAATCAAATGCTCAGCCGCCAATTCCGCGCCATGCCGTTCATCCACGGCCACACGATTCAGGCCAGATTTAGGAAGTCGGCCGTTGACCAACAGAACCGGCAGCCTTTTGCCGATCTCAGCTACCTCCTCAACCAGTTGCGTGTCAGGTTTGGCCAAATCTACCCGTCCTCCCATCATGACGATCCCGTCCACCTGTTTCTCTGCGAGCGCATTTAAATATTGCGATTCGCGGACATATTGCTCTTCGCTGTCCACGCTGGCTGAGACCGTGTCGCACAGAAAGTAAGTATACCCTTGCTTACGCGCTTCCAGATCAAACCCGGACAACACTTCGGGAAAAAACGGATTTGTAATATCCGGAAGAATAATGCCGATCATCCCCGTTTCCTTCTTCGACAAACTTCGTGCTAGCGCATTAGGTTGAAACTGGTATTTGTTAATGAGTTCGTTGATGCGTTCCCGGGTTTCCTTTTTCACAGGTGCGGTATTGTTCAGGACGCGTGACACGGTAGCAACGGATACATTCGCTTCTTTGGCAATATCGTAGACTGTAATCGGTTTCATAATTTCACCTGCCCATAAATTAGTAGCCCAGATTACCCCCAGTATATCAATATTTCCAGCATTTGAGAATAGAACAAGCGAATACCGTTCCCTCCCGCCCAGATCTCATAACAAAACAGGCCCTCTCCTTTTGGAGAAAGGCCTGTTTCCATTAAGACTGCGTTTGATCTTGCTCCGAATTGCTGTTTTCGGGCTCGGCGGAGGTCACATCCGACTGCCCCGGCAGAAAGCCAGTTCGGATGTGCGGGCTCGTATCTTCATAGATCGTGCGCGGATCCCCATCCGTTTCGATGTTTTGGTGCTCCTGATTTGGCATATTTATATCCCCCTTTTCGCTAAAATAGCGTCTCCTGTATCTCCATTTTTCATGCAATTTCGATCAAACCAAGCGATTTCAATCCAGGTGAGATTCATCCATAGGATATATTTGCTATATTTAATGATTGGTGTTTTGAATGACGAAGATTTGACTCTAGGATGACGGATAACGCATTAGAATGAAGTCAACTCATCGCTGAATATGCAAAGTTTTATCGATCCTTATGAAGTTTTGTCAAAGCTATTGAAATATACAATAACATATATTAAATATAGCTTGTAAGCCATTCCAATCCCATCCAAATCGATCAGGAGGTGGTATATCGAAGGATTGATTGGGACAAGTCACTTCGCATTTTATCCTAAGAAGAGAGGTGTCGAAATAATGTTGCGCAAATGGATCACGCTTGGTTTAGCAGTCGTATGTACGTTAACCCTGCCTTTAGGAGCCTCCGCAGACAGCTCGGTTTCAGCGGATCTAAACAAGAAGAGCGGTATCGTATGGCCGAAGAATCAGGAGCTCCCTACCTTCGCCAAAGTTAAGCGCTTGGATGTAGCTCAAGTGTACAACAAGCCCGGGGACATCGAGCTTCTGCTGACAACGCTTCAAGGGATCGTTAACCGCAAGGAACCCCGAATTTACGTGCAGCAGAATGAGAAAGATCCTTGGTTAAACGATATCAAGGTGCCTTATCAGATTCATGAAAACCCGCTGGACATTGTCAAGGCGTATGCCAAGGAGGTTAAGGGTATCATCATCTATGACCCGGCCGTGCCCGATTCAATTAATGTAGCGACGACCCTCGCCGGTTTGAAAGACGCTGTTGTAGCGAGCCCAGAATTGGCCCAAGAACTGGCTGCAGCCCCCTATCGTTTGCGCGTCGTTGAGGACTTGCAAGGGAAATTCGAAGATCGGATGGAGGCTTATACTTGGCAGTACGAGCATTTATGGAGTCAAACGACAAAGCGGATGCTGGTAGGTCTCAGTCCGAATACGTCCATCCCGCTCCCTCCGGATAACTGGGATTCGTTCCGCACGGTGCTCACCGAACCGGAGCAAATCCGGGATGCCAGCAATCGGAGAACGTATGAACTGGATTTGACCGAGTTCTTAGGCGGAGAGGCTGTCTACCTGCGGTTCCAGGATGCATACACCCAGGACGGTTGGGGCCCTGCCGTTCATGAGATCAGCGTATTGGCAGACGGTCAGGAGATTGTTCATTTTGAGACCGGTACGCCGGAAGAAGAACCGTATTTGTATGACCGTCACGGCTCCAAGTTTTTGCCGGGAGCAGACCACCGGTTTGCCGACAACGGCAACTACTTTGTCTACGAATTTGTTCCGCCGGCAGGGACTCAGCACTTAACGGTTAACGTCGAAATGTGGAATCAATTTAAAGTTTCTGCCAGCCATGTGAAGCCGCTGTCCTCGGAAACGAAGGAGCCGTTCGGTTACCTCCGCGATTATGCAGTAGCCAACAAAGCGATGGTGTTCTGGCTCTCCAGCGGAGTACCTGAACAAAGAGCGTTGTTCGAACAGATCTTAGCGGATGTAGAGCCTGGAACACCGTATTTGGGATGGTTTGATAATGACGTTGAAGGCGAAATCGCCGGGGTTGACCTGACCTCTAGTTATGGCGTTTATGTCCTGCCTTCCGACTGGTTCCATAATATGACGGTCATGGCGGGGACGAAAGCGAAGCCGGTCAAGCCAATCAAGCCGGTAACACCGAAGCTGAACAACAAAATCTACGTGACCTTCACGTTTGGTGAAGGAGATAACCTGCAGTACGATCAAAATCATATGCGCAATCTTTGGGAGGATCCTGCCCGCGGTCAAGTGCCGATGAACTGGTCAGCCAGCCCGCTGCTCGTTGATGCAGCCCCTGCAATCCTAGACTATTACCAGTCCACCGCTACGGAGAATGACCTGCTGGTAGCCGGACCTTCCGGAGCCGGTTATTTCAGTCCGCAGGTTTGGCCGGAAGAGAGTTTTGCCCAGTTCATGAAGGATTCTTACCCGTATTTGAAGAAATCCGGCATGTCGTATCCTTTTGTCATCAACCGTCAAGACGCCCGTGACGTTCCTCTCACCGGGTCTAAAGCCGAAGCCTATGTGGAATATTTAAAAGTCCCTGGCCTGTTCCTTGGCGGCGGAAGCGAAAATTACGTAGAGATCGTCAACGGCAATCTACCAGTTTCATATTTCAAAGGCACGGCCACCGTCAGAGATGGAATCAACATTTTGAATGATGCGAAGGCTGCCTGGGACGGGAACTCGCCGATGTTCGTTTCTGTAGGGGTCAATGCTTGGAGCATGAGACCGTCGGACGTAGTAGCGATCACGGAAGCGTTGGGACCGGAATTTGAAGTTGTGTTAGCCGATACCTATTTTGCACTGATTCGGGAAGCTTACGGTCTTCCAAAGAAACCTTAACCCCATGAAATAAGGCGGGAAATGTCCAATGAGGACTTTTCCGCCTTGCTTTGCTTGGATACTCTTTGTTCTATAACGATTCTTTGATCACTCTTTTATAGTAAAGGACCGACAACAATCCGAAAATCGAATACAGTATGGTATAAATCAGCATGACCAAGATCATCGGGATCCATAGCTCCGTCCCGAATAAGAACCAGCCGGAGCGGACGGCAAAATAACTATGCGACAAACCTACAACGAGCGGGATGCCAAAGTTAAACAACTGCTTATATTGAATGCCTCGGAGCAGGTTGCCTGGCGTAAATCCCAGCTTGCGTAAGATCGTGTAGCTTGGCTTCTCTTCTTCCCCTTCGCCCATTTGCTTGAAGTATAGGATACAGCCTGAAGTGATCAGGAACGTTAACCCGAGGAAACCCACAATAAACATGATCAATCCCATGTTGCTTCGTTGTTCCGTAATGATCTCGGTTTGAGACATCGCGCCTGGTTTCTTGTCGAAGTCTAACTCCTGATAGAGCTGGTAAGCTTGTTCCATCAAGTCGGGACTCGCAACATCGATCCCATAATAGACTTGGTAGGAGCTTTGAAGTTCCCGATTCATATCTTGCATGAGTTGCTCAAAGTCGGCATGATCAAGGATGACTGACGGCAATGCAGAAGAAAAATGGAGGGATACAATCGCATCCTTCATCGTATCGATCACAGTCACGGGAATGGATTGGGAGTTCCCTTGTATCGTCATTTCCCCTTTTGACCGCAATCCCATGAACTGCTCCAGCAAATTGCTTGAACCAGCCAACAGCGCTTCTTTAGACTCCAGATTCACCCCGGCAACTTCTTGTTCATCTACGACGGCCAACGTTGTCAGTTGGCTATTCTGCCCGCTTAGCGCAGATCCAATCAGGTTGGAGAGGTCGGCTTCGGCGATAACCACCTGGCGCCGGGTCTCCTGCGTCTCGATGCCAGCCGCCTTCAGAGCCTGCTCGAAGGCACCCACGTCCTTAGGATCTAACAGCGCGAAATGATTAGGTACGGATTGTTGAGCGTTTTTTTCCGTTGAGTAATAAGAAATGTAGCTGAGCGACAACAAACCAATGGCCAGTGCTGACACCGTCGTGATAATAGTCAGCAGCAACGCGTTAGATTTCATACGGAACATAATTGAGGATAGGGACAGCACCTCATTTAACGAGAGATATCCCCCTTTCGCCTTCCGAACCAAATTGAAAATAAAACTAACCGAACCTTTATAAAACAGATACGTACCGATGATCACCGAACCTAGAATCTGAATCATGGCGAGGAAGAGCTCTCGCATTTCCGTGTAGTCGCCGCTGAACAGATCCGCCGAAATCCGGTAACCATAAAGGATCAGCCCGATTCCCAGAATGCCGATGACAATTTCGGATAAGGGCATTTTACGATACACATTCTCCGTAGTGGATGTCGCTCGGAACAGCGACAAAATGCTTTGTCGTTTGATGAACGTGTAGTTCATCAGCATAATTAGCAGGTAGATCGCCGCAAAGACCTCGACGGTCTGTATCAGCGCCTGCGAGGAGAAGCGCAGCGTTGCCGCAGCCTCAAGTCCAATGATCTGGAACAAGATCATCAGCAGCAGCCGGGAGCAGGAAAATCCAACGAAGATGCCGATCAGCATAGAGCCGAAATACAGAATCAGGTTTTCGCTGCTGAGAATACGAAAGATCTTCCCTTTCGTTAACCCGATTAATTGAAAGAGACCAATCTCCTTACTTCGCCGCTTAATAAAGATGGTATTAGCATACAGCAAAAAGATGGTCACAATTACGATGAGCAGCACCGATGCGGCTTTTAATCCGGCGGCCCCTTTTACGGACCCCTTTATTTCGTCCAAAGCCGGGTCATATTGCAAGGTGACAAATGCGAAGTAAAGCGCCACGCTGAAAATTAAGGCGAACACGTACAAGTAGTAGTTTTTTAGATTTTTCTTGAGATTGCGGTAAATCAGATGGGTCAGACTCATTCCTGCACCCCGCCCAATACGCCCTGCGCTTTGATGATGTCGTTGAAGAACGACTGTCGCGACTCGTCGCCTTTATTCAGCTGCGAATAAATTTGTCCATCCTTGATAAACACGACGCGACTGGTGTAGCTTGCCGCCACCGGATCATGGGTGACCATAATAATCGTTGCCGCGATTTTCCGGTTGAGCTCGCTCAGCTTATTTAGCAAATCGGAAGCTGATTTCGAATCCAGTGCGCCCGTCGGCTCATCGGCAAAAATAATGCTCGGATCGTGGATAAACGCCCGTGCGGCGGAAGTCCGCTGCTTTTGTCCCCCCGATATTTCATTGGGATACTTGTCTTTAATTTCGTAAATGCCAAGCTCGGTGGCGATCTCCTGAAACTTCAGGTCCGCCTCCTTGCGGGAGACGTTCTTGATCGAGAGCGGCAGCAGCACGTTTTCTTTGACCGTTAACGTATCCAGCAAATTGTATTCCTGAAAAATAAAGCCGAGATGGGATTTGCGGAATTCGGCCAACTCCTTCTCCTTCAGCCCCGTGAACTCTTTGCCTTCAATTTTAATGCTGCCGAGACTGACTTTATCGATCGAAGAAAGCACGTTTAATAAGGTCGTCTTGCCGGAGCCGGACGCCCCCATAATGCTAACGAACTCACCCTTCTCTACATTCAGGTCAATCCCTTTCAACACTTCCTGGCGATTAAATTTGTTGCCATAACTTTTATGAATTTTGCTGGCTTCAAGTATAGCCATGATTAATCACTCCTTTATCCTGCCCTTATCTTACCTTACCCGGGAGGGACAATTCCTGCGATTTCCCGAACAAAACAAACAGGCATGTGACAATGTTGTCACATGCCTAGCGTATGAACGTATGCATTACTTCTTGGGAAAAACAACGTAAAAGCGGTGCCCCCGCCGGGCTTCGAGTCGACCTTGATCCGGATTGACAGGGAATCCGCCGCTTTTTTCACCAAGTATAATCCCATGCCGGTAGCCGCATGATCCTCGTGGTTCCGCGTAGAGGTAAATCCTTTCTCGAAGATACGCGGCAGGTCCTTGGCATCGATCCCCCGCCCTTTGTCGCGGACGCTGAGCCAGGCCTGTCCTTCCGGCGAAATCCCTGATTCCACGCAGATATCGGAGGCTTCGCTATATTTCACCGCATTGGTTAGCAGTTGCCGAAGGATAAACGCCAGCCATTTTGCATCCGACAGCACCTCTTGGACAGGCAGATGGACGTCAAAGCCGATGCCTTTTTGCAAACACCATGCTCTTAGCTCCCGGATCTCTTGAACCAGCAGCGGCTCCAGCTTCACCTGTTCGATGTAGAGATCGTTCTCGATAAACGGAATCCGCTTCTGGTGCAGCTGGCGGTCCAGCAGCAGGTGGATGCGCAGCCACTCCAGGTGAAGCTGCTCTTTGAGCGGCTCGTCGCCCATCCGATCGATCATCAGCCGCATGGCGGTGAGCGGTGTTTTCACCTCATGAATCCAGGCCATCAGCTCGTCCTTCTCCTCTTCCAGCTGGGCGACAAGCTGCGACGTTTCCTTGCGGAACTTGTCCGTTTGCTCGCTTAACCGGTCCATAACGATTCCCTCCAGCGGAGTTTCCGGCTCAGAGATGACGCTCAAATCATAGGTGTCGTCCCAGTTCGACAGGCTTTGATAAAACCGAGTTTCCTTCGGATACCGAATCAGTAGAAATGCCCCAAATCCCAAAATCGATAAGAAAACAATATACAGCATCGGCAAAAATGGAATCGTTCGGTCGATGGCAGCGACGAAGAGCAGCAAAAGCTGCAGGCTAAAGACGAGCAAGATCCAGCTGAGGCGCTCGCGCAAATATTGGCCGATCATAACACGCGAACCTCTTCGGTGGCCATATATCCTTGACCTACCTTGGTCTCGATATAAGCGTCCAGCCCGAGGTCCTCCAGCTTCTTGCGCAGCCGATTTACGTTGACGGTTAACGTATTATCGCTGACGAAATGCTCATTGTCCCATAAACTGCGGATCAGCTCCTCGCGGCTGACGATGCGGTTCTTCTGCTCCACCAGCTGCTTGAGGATGAGCATCTCGTTTTTCGTTAACTCGATCGTTCCCTGCTCGGACGTGACCGTGTTGCGCCCATATTCGATGGTCGCTCCGCGCCACGTTCGCAGCTCAACGCGTTCGGTATTATAATTGTAAACCCGTCGAAGCGTCGCCTGGATTTTGGCAATCAGCACTTCGAAATGGAACGGCTTCTGAACAAAGTCATCCGCCCCCAGCTGCATGGACATCACCATGTCAGTGGGATGATCGCGGGAAGACAAGAAAATGATCGGTACGTTGGAGCGGGCGCGAATTTGACGGCACCAATGAAATCCGTCGAACTTGGGCAGCTGGATATCAATGATCACCAGGTCCGGACGAACTTCCGTAAATTCCTCCAGTACATTGCCGAAATCCCGAACGCCATGTACGCCATAGGACCACTGCTGCAACCGCTCACTGATTTCTTGAAACAGAGAGGGATCGTCTTCGATTAACATAATTTGAAACAAGCGAATCACCACGTTATTAGGATTCTTTCCTTCATCCAGTTTACCGGATAACGTGACGTGGCGCTATCTTTCTATTTTATGAAACCGCAGTTTCTTCAATCTCAAAGCCTAGATCCTCAATCATTTGGTGATCCAAGGTGACATCTTGCCCTTTCGTCGTCATGTAGTCGCCTACAAAGATCGAATTGGCCGCATACAAGGATAGCGGTTGCAGCGTACGGAGACTGATCTCGCGGCCGCCCGCCACGCGGATTTCCTTCGTTGGACAAATGAAACGGAACAACGCTAATACCTTCAGTGCTTTAAGCGCCGGTACCCGCTCCGAACGTTCGAGCGGTGTCCCCGGGATCGCATTCAGGAAGTTGATCGGAATCGAATCGGCATCCAATTCGCGCAATGCCAAGGCCATCTCCACGATTTCCCCATCGGATTCACCCATGCCGATAATCACGCCGGAACATGGAGACATACCATGCGCTCGTGCCGTTTTCACTGTTACCACGCGTTGATCGTAGGTATGAGTGGTAGTGATCGACGGATAGTTCGCCCGGCTCGTATTCAAATTGTGGTTGTAGCGGTGAACACCGGCTTCACGGAGCTTCTCCGCCTGCTCCTCCCTGAGAATGCCGAGGCAAGCGCAAATTTTCAGCGGCATCGTTGCGCGGATTTCAGCAACTGCTTCCGCAACCTGCTCAAGTTCTTTATCGGTAGGCCCTCTGCCTGATGCCACGATGCAATAGGTCCCCGCTTTGCGCTGCAACGCTTCACGCGCTCCAGCGACCAACGTCTCCTTGTTAAGCAGCGGATATTTTGAAATGGGAGCCGTCGAGATCAAGGATTGCGAGCAGTACCCGCAATCTTCGGGGCAAAGCCCGCTTTTGGCATTGATGATCATGTTGAGCTTCACTTTATTGCCATAGTAATGCCGTCTCACTCGATAAGCCGCATCCATCAACGGCAGCAATTGATCTTGGCTGGCATGTAGTACAGACAACCCCTCTTCTAATGTTAGAACTTCACCACATAGAGCTTTTTTGGCGAAGGTGTCCCAGCTCTGTCCTTCCGTCTTGCCTTGGTTCATTCCTCATCCCAGCTTTCTATGTTTGATTGATTTTTAATTGTTAACCTTAATTCGTATTTAAGGTTAACAATATAGCCTTTTAAATTCTACCGGAAAGCTCGCAGGTTGTGAAGCAGGAATCCTTCATTTTTTGCATGGAGCGCACTTCCTCCTACATAGGGTGTTATAAGGCAAAATTGTGCAGGAGGGATAGGTTATGCGTATACAAGTGCGTTCGGGGGATACGTTATGGTACTACAGTCAAATTTTCCAACTGCCGCTGCAATTGATCGTCGATTCCAATCCAGGCATTCCAGCGGAGAGCCTTAGCGTGGGCCAGACCATCCACATCCCTGGTTTTGTCACCAGCGAGTATCAGGTGAAAGCCGGGGATTCCATCTGGAAGCTGTCCAGGGACCGCGGGGTTTCTCTGGATGTAATCCTGCTGCTGAACCAGTCGGTGAATCCAAATCACCTTACGATCGGACAACGGCTGCAGCTTCCGCTGCGGGTCACCTGGTTCGTGGTCGACATCCGCAAACCCTATGATTACGCCGCCTTGCGGGACGATTTAAACCGGTTGATGGACATTTATCCGTTTATCGCCTATCGGAATATCGGCAATTCGGTCATGAACAAACCGATCCCCGAACTACGCATCGGTAAAGGCAGCAAACAAGTGCATGTTAACGGAGCTTTTCATGCAAATGAATGGATCACGACGCCGGTGTTGATCAAATTCCTGAACCAATATCTGCTTGCGCTAACGAATAACAGCACCATTCGCGGTCTGCACATGTGGCCTTATTACGAAGGAGCCACCCTCTCCATGGTGCCGATGGTGAACCCGGACGGCGTAGACCTGGTGATCCATGGATTGCCTGCCGAGGAACCTTACCGCAGCAATGTGCTGTCCTACAACGGCGGCAACACCGATTTTCAGGGATGGAAGGCCAATATCAATGGCGTAGATTTGAACGATCAGTTCCCGGCGTTATGGGAACGTGAGGTTGCCAGAAACCCAGTGGAGCGCGGTCCACGGGATTATCCAGGCACCGCCCCGCTGACCGAACCTGAAGCGATCGCCATGGCCAACCTGGTTCGGCAGAGCGATTTTGATCATGTCTTGGCCTTCCATACCCAAGGGGAGGAGATCTATTGGGGCTTTGAAAACCGCGAACCTGCGTATGCTGAGACGATCGTAAACGAGTTCGCCCGGGTCAGTGGCTACAAGCCGGTCCGGAACGTGGAAAGCTATGCCGGATTTAAGGATTGGTTCATCTATGAATTCCGGCGTCCCGGATTTACGATCGAACTCGGAACCGGCGTAAATCCGCTGCCGTTATCCCAATTCGACGAAATTTACGAGGAGAGCTTGGGGATCTTGCTGGCGAGCTTGTATATGTAAACGAAGATTATAATGTGTGCGTGCGGGACTTTCCTAATAAAGGAGCGTCCCGCGTTTTTTATCGCTAATGACCTATCTTTTAGATTCCGATATACGTTAAAGAAGATATTTCCAGAAAGGTAGGTTGTTATGAAAAAGATCTGTTCAATTCCTGTTTTTTTAGTTATTTTAGCATTCCTTAGTCAAGGAACCGTACACAGTCAATCTCCCGCAACCTTCGACTTGGAGGTCGACTCTTCTCCATTTCAAACTACTCCTTCCGACTTGCGCAAGCACCCTGCGGAGCTATTATTTCGTTGGGGAGCAAATCAGCATATTATTGATGGCTTTCCAGATGGAACTGTTAAGCCGGATCAGCTTGCAAGTGAAGCTGAATTTTTGAAAATGATGTTTCGGGGGTTTGGCCTTGCGATGCCGAGTGCTTCCTATAACGACGATTGGATGGACGGAGTATATCAGATGGCAAAAGTGTATCGATATCCGGCTGCAGGCGTCATTGATCCGAGTGCAAGAAAATCGCCAATTACACAAGGACAAGCCATTCAAATCATTGTTGCTGCACAAGGGCTTAATTTCCAGGAGTCGGACGCCTTCGCCTATGCTCTTTCTCGCAGTTGGCTTCCAGGACAGCCGACATCATTGTCTCAGTTCGATAAGGATCGCAAGCTGACAAGAACGGAAGCGCTTGAATTGTTACGTCATTTAACCGTCAACGGAATGATGAAGCTCGAAATGAGACCAGTTGAATTTTCTTCAAGAGAGGCACTCTCCGCAGAAGATTCTAGTGAAGTGAAATCGTTCCCTTCTTTTAGCTTGGTTAATCTACCGGCGGATGGGCTTACGGTTAAGATTGGTGATGACGTATTACGGCTAGGAGATACACGAACAAAGCTTGAGAAAACATTAGGGCAAACTAGCGAATCCGGGATCATGAATAAACAGATCTATCCCTTACTAACAGTTCATTTTAATGAAGAGAACAAAATGGATTATTGGTCCGTAGATCAATGGAACGTAGAAAGCACGGATGAATCCATCACCACAAGCTTGGGGATCAAGTTAGGCGTCAGCAATCTCTTCGACGTACTCGAAGCCTACGGTACAACGGGATATGCAGGACAAGGGATAGCCGACTATTTTTATATGCTCCAGGATGATGGTACATTTCAGGCTGTCCAAGCAAATTATATCTATGACCACAGGAATGAATGGAATAAGTTCTATCATCTAGCTTTCTTGATTGATCGCGATACATTAATGGTTACCCAGATGCTTGCAGGATGGCTTCCCTATTCCATGTATTGATAAATCAAATTTGTGAAGAAACGGGCATTTTTCATATAATAGAATAACCACGATAGTTGATAAGTCCAGCGGTATGATGTCAAGCTGTTGATTTAATCGAANTGGAAATTTCCCGTGCCTGTTGAGCGCGGAGTCACGAAAAAAGGGCGCATCAAACCAAACCCAGCCAAAAACCATGTCAGATACCAGATTTTTACTGGGAATTCGTGAAGGACTAAGGCAAAGGAGGCGTTAATCCTTGGCGCTATTCACCTTCCTTCGAGGCGTGTAGAGTTGGCCGCTGCGTAGCAGCACATCGACCAAACGCACGAGTTTTCTTGCCGTTAAGACGAGGGCGCGTTTGTGTTGATTCTTGGGCACTTCGTGATACTTCTTCCGGTAAT